>DATIYJ010000029.1 GCA_035517655.1 Nitrospiria bacterium
GCAGGGAAAGGGCCAGGTCTTGCGTTAACACATTCCCTCTGGGCTGAGAGGATGCTTGAAGGTAAGACCTGACATTCTCGATTCATCTCCTATATCGCCAACCCTAAACGTCGGTCAAGCTCTCTTCGCCGATCATACGGCGAGCGGCGATCAGCGCCCGTGAACTGCAGGACCTTGTGCCGCCTATCGTACTGAGACCCTTTGTCCAGAGACTTTGGGAATGTCCGTCCATGCCGATATTTGATGGAAACCTTTTCCCAAAAGGACCTGGCCGTTATCGAGGCTGACGAGAGGTGTTTCAGGATCAGGACCTTCGCGGGGTCATCCCCGGCCATGGAAGCGAGCTTAATGCAGCTATCATCATCGGGAAGCTCTTCGCCCTGGCACCACCTTGAGACCCTTTGCTCGTCTATATTAAGCCGCGCGGCCAGCTCTCCGTTGTTCCGGATATTTAATTGTTCTTTCAAACTCTGAAGGTATGCGGAAAGATCCTGCATGGCCATGACGTCCTCCTCAAAAATGGTTAGAGCTTCAGTTTGTCCTGCGGCTTGATCCCTTCATTTTCCTTTTTGCGTCATCCTAAGAATACGCCAGAACCCCCGGAAAATCAATCCGCGGATCTTGAAATAAGGGGGTGGGTTTTTGAATCCGAAAAGGAAACTCGGACAGGCCGATTTTCTAATATGTAATCCGGAAAATGGAAAAGACAACGCAGCCAGTCCCCTTTTTTGGCACTGGACGCGCGTGAAGGCGATCTCCATGATCTCCGGCTTCTTCCCGGGCGCGGCTCTTGTCCCGTGCCGGACGATCTTGTCTTTTCCATCGAAGGTGATCGAAAGGGCATGCATGTGGTCTTCCTTGGCCGGCTTGATTGAGGGATTTTGGGCCGCACGTGCGCGGGGCTTTGACACGACCGGCTTATATTGGTTAAAATGAACCCGAGTTGGAAAGAATGACATGACTTCATCAACGGCTTTCAGATGCCATCGTTCCACATGGATAGCCAGCCTGGCGTTCGCGGCGGTGCTCATCCTGTATACGCCGGACATCGGAGCCCAGGTCAAACCGTTCCAGCCGATGCCGCCCGTCCAACCGCCCGAACCCATGCAGCCGGCGCCGGTTGAACCCCTGGGACCGATCCCTCCCGTCCAAGCGCCGGAGCCGATGCAGCCGATGCCTCCCCTCCAACCCTTTCAACCGCTGCCGCCCGCTCAAGCGCCCCAGCCGGTTGATCCGTCCCCTTCCGCGCCGGGTTGAGAGGGTCTTCCGCTGAAAGAACAGGCACGTCAGTGGCCCATCGGAGCCCCGCCGCCCTTGCCCGCCCGCAAAAAGAGAAGAATCGGCAGACAGGCCAGGAACAAAAGGGCCAGCGCTTTGAAAGCGTCCAAATAACTCAACAGCGTCGCCTGTTGCACCGCGTCCTGATAGAGGCCCGCGAGCGTCGGGAGCGAACGGGCCCCGCCGCCGACCAGGGCGCCGAAATGGTTGGCGTAGTCGGGATAGGCCGGGTTCATCGACTGCAGGGATTCGACGAGGCGGCTCTGGTGAAACTGCTCGCGGCGCGTGATCAGGGTCGAGGCGAAGGAGATGCCGATGCTGCCCCCGAAGTTGCGCGCCAGGTTGACCAGCGCCGAGGCGTCGTTGATCTGGTGAGGGCGGACGCTGCGGAAGGCGATGGTGTTGATCGGAATGAACAGGAACGGCAAGGACGCGGCCTGCACCACACGGGCCAGCATGACCACCTCGAACGAAACCCCCAGGTAAAAGTTGGTCATCCACCACAGGCTGGCCCCGCCGACGGTCAGGCCGATGGCGATGAGCAGGCGCAGATCGACCCGGTTGACGAGCTGACCGACGATCGGCAGGATGAGTATGACGCCGAAGCCGCCGGGCGTGATGACCATGCCCGCGGAGACGGCCGGGTAACCCAACAGGCTCTGCACGAAGGCCGGAATGATGTAGGTGCTCCCCAGGAGGGTGAAGCCGAGCATCAACATCAGGCCGAAGGCGGCCGCGAAATCCGGGTTGCGCATCAGGCGCAGGTTGACCATCGAATAAGGATGGCGCAGTTCCCACCAGACCATCAGCACGAACGCCACCGCGGAAATCGACGCCAGCCCCGTGATGAAGCCGGAGGCGAACCAGTCGTCCTGCTGGCCGCGGTCGAGCACGATCTGCATGCAGCCGAGGGCGAGCGCGACGAAGCCCAGGCCCCAGCCGTCGACGGTGCGCGGGCCGGCGGCGGCCCGGGCGCGTTCGTGAATCAGGACCGAGATGAGGCCCACCAGAACGACGCCGACGGGCACGTTGATGAAAAAGATCCAGCGCCAGCTGTAGTTGTCGGTGATCCATCCGCCCAGGGTAGGACCGACGATCGGCGCGACCACCGTGGCGACCCCGTAAACGGCGGTGGCCATACCGCGCTTCTCGGGGGGAAAGGCGTCGGTGAGGATGGCCTGGCCGATCGGCTGCAGGCCGCCGCCGGCGGCGCCCTGCACGGCGCGAAGGAGGATCAGCGTCGCAAGATTGGGCGCCGCGCCGCAGAGGAAGGAACTGGCGGCGAAGCCGGAAATGCAGGCGAGGAAGAAGCGCTTGCGGCCGAAGCGGTTGGCCAGCCAGCCGGAGATCGGCATCACGATCGCGTTCGTCACCAGATAGCTGGTCAGCACCCAGGTCGATTCGTCCTGGCTGGAGGACAGTTCGCCGGCGATGTGCGGCAGCGAAACGTTGGCGATGGAGATGTCGAGGACCTCCATGAAGGCCGCCAGCGCCACCACCGGCGCGATGATCCAGGGGGATATCGCCCCCGCGCTCACGACGGGTTCCGGCCCCGGGTCCCGGCGGCGGGCCGCGCGGAGTCCGGCCGGTTGAGGTTCTCGGCCACGATTTTGCGGATCTCGGCGTCGACGCCGGCGTCCTGGGCCGCGTACACGTCGGTGTTCAAGGCCGTGTGCCAGGCCGGCTTCTGCGACAGCGCGGCGCCGGACGAGTCGCGAATGTCGACGTCGACCTTGGTCGAAAGCCCGAGGAACAGCGGATGCTGCGCCAACTCTTTCGGATCGAGGCCGATGCGGACGGTCAGGCGCTGCACGATCTTGATCCAGTTTCCGGAGGCGTTTTGCGCGGGCAGCACGGCCAGCGAGCTGCCGGTGCCGGCGGTGAGGCCCAGCACCCGGCCGTGGTAATCGGCACGGGAGCCGTACATATCGACCGACACGGCCGCCGGCTGCCCGATGCGCAGGCCGCCGAGCTGCGTCTCCTTGAAATTGGCGTTGATCCACATCGATTCCACCGATACGAGGGCCAGCATCTCGGTGCCCGGCGTCACCTGCTGGCCGAGCTGGACGGTGCGGCGCACGATGTACCCGGACACGGGGGCCACGACGCGCGTGCGCGCCGCGTCCAGCCAGGCGGAGCGCAACACGGCCTCCGCCTGTTTCACGCGCGGATGTGTTTCCGGCGTGGTGCCGGCGATCGCCGCGCGCGTGGCGGCGAGCGCCGCCTGCGCCTGTCCCAGGGCGGCGCGGGCGCTGCTCACCGCGTTTTCATCGTGCTGAAGTTCTTCTTCGGACACGCCGTGCGCGGCGACCAGCGATTGGTCGCGCGCCAGGTCCTGACCGGCCTGGCTCAACCTTGTCTCCTCCGCGCTCACCGTGGCCGCGTCGCGCCGGGCGTTGGCGAACAGCTGCGCCACGTCGCGCACCGTCTGTCCCAGGTTCGCCTCGGCTTCCGCCCGCGCGACCTCGGCGTCGCGCGGGTCGAGCTGGACCAGCAGCTGGCCCTGCCGCACGAATTGGGTCTCGTCGGCGTTGATGGCGACCACCGTCCCGCTCACCCGCGGCGTCAGGCGCACCAGGTCCCCGTTGACATAGGCGTCATCGGTCCCGACGTGGTAGCGGCCGACGGTCATCTGATAGACCCCGTAGCCCGCGCCGGCGATCAGCATGACGGCGAGCAGGACCAACGGCAGGCGGCCGCGTTTGGGCGGCGCCGGCTCCGGGTGTTCGAGTTCACTCATGGGAATTCTCCTGAGAGGTTGCGGCCGGGCCGGAGGCCTCGGGGGCTTTCGCCGGCTCGGAATCGGCCGCAGCCGTCGGCAGCCAAGAAGGGTCGCGGGGGGCGTTCCACCAGCCGCCGCCCAGCGCGCGGAACAACGCCGCGGTGTCGGTGAAGCGCTGAGCGTCGGCCTGCACCCGTGTCAGCGCGGCGTTTTGATATTGCGCTTCGGCGGCCAGGACCTGCAGCCGGTTGATCTTGCCGGCGCGGAATTGCGCCGCCGCCAGGTCGCGGTTGGCGCCCGCGGCCTCCAGCGCGCGCGTGTACGCGGCGTAGCCTTCGGCATCGCGCTGCAGCGCCTGCAACGCGTCGGCCACCTCGACGAAGGCGAGAATCACCGTCCCCCGGTAGATCGCCTGCGCCTGCCGGTAGCGCTCCTTCGCCTCGTCCGCGCGCGCCGCGCGCGTGCCGCCGTTAAGCAAGGGCCCCGTGACGTCGAGACCGAGGGACCAGATGCCGCCCGGCCGGGTGAACAGATCATTGAGCCTGGACGCCTCCTGCGCGTACTGGGCGGAAAGCGTCAGCGAAGGGAAACGGGCGGCCACGGCCACGCCGATCTGCGCGCTGGCCTGGTGCAGGTTGTCCTCGGCCGCGAGAATGTCCGGCCGCTGCCGCACCAGCGCGGACGGCAGCGACACCGGCAGCTCCGCCGGCAGGGTGAAGTCCTTGAGCGTGAGCGCGGGCGCGGCGAATTGATCCGGCGTTTGGCCGACGAGCTGCGCCAGGGCGTTGCGGTACGCGTCCCGTTGCCGTTCGAGCTGCGGTAACGAGGCGTGGGCCGACTCCCATTGGGCCTGCGCCTGCAGCGTGTCCCGGCGCGCGATCTTGCCGGCGGCCTCCAGTTTTTGGGTGAGATCGAGTTGCGCCTGAAAATCGTCGACGAGCGCGCGCGCGACCTCGATATCCGCCTCGCTGGCGGCGTAGTCGAAGGCGGTAACGACCACCCGGTCGACCATCGTGACGTAGGTGTTGAGCGCCTGGTCGCGCGCGCTCGCCGCGGCCGACGCCTGCGACTCGATGGAGCGGCGCACGCCGCCGAACACGTCGAGGTTGTAGGCCAGGTTCAAACCGACGTTGAGCTGGTTGCCGGTGACGTTAAGCGCGCCCACCGGTTCGTAAAGGAAACTCCCGTTGATGTGAGCCCGGGACATCTTGGCGCCGGCATCCAGTTCCGGAAGCCGCGCGCCGGACACCGCCCGAAGCTCGTCCTGCGCCGCGAGCAGGCCGTGGCGCGCGGCTTCCAGGTCGGGATTGTCGGCGAGCGCTTCTCGCACCAGGCCGTTCAGCGCCTCGGAACGGAACAAGCGATACCAGTCGTCGGCCACCTCGGCGCCGTAAACGGCGCTTTGCGCCGCTTCGGCGGGCCTTGTCTTCAGGCCATAGTCCGCGGAGGCCGGCGGCGCCGGGGGCCTGAAATCGGGGCCCAGCGCGGCGCAGGCGGCAAGCGCCAAAGCGGCGGAGGCCGACATGAACGAACGCGCTGCGCCCCTGAATCGGCTCCTCATCGGTCCGTAGGCTCCACGACCGTGTCGATTTTCATCTCACGGCCGTCGGAAGGATCGAGGCCGGGATGGGAAATCCGGGGCCCGGCAAGGTCGGCGTGAACGACCCGCGCTCAGGGTGGATGGAAGGCGCATCTCTTCGATCGGCGCGAGGCGGGACGGGCGAAACCGCGCGTTCGAGCGGCGCACGCCGAAAACGGTACCGGATATTTTCGCCTTTACAATACATGCGGCGGTCTCGCGGCGGTGCCAGGAAATTCTTAAAATGATTCGAGATTCGGCAGGACCGAACGGAAAAAGTTTACTAAAAAACACTCTCATGGGCAAGAAGAATTTTACGGGAAGGCCCGGAGGCGAGACCGCGGACTCAAACCCCGCAGGGGCTCAGGCCCGCCTCTTGGCCACAACGATGACTCCGGGCGTCAGAATGAATTGATGAAAGGTTGCGACGGCGAGCAGGCCGGCCAGCCGGTGGACGATTTTTTCCATCCGGCCTCTTTCAAAGAAGTGAACGCCTTTCAAATTGAAGCCTGTTTTATTCAAGGCCCGTGTGATGCTTTTAATGCTGTAGGAATGGGTCGTATCCCCCAAAACACTCAAATCGCGTCGTTTCAACAACGTCCATCGCAATCCCGCCAGCCAGTTGCGGTTCGTCAGCCGCAGCAACAGGATTCCATCCTCCTTCAAAAGTTCGTTGCACCGGTTCAAAACGTCCAGGGGATTCTCAAAGTAGAAAAAAGAATCGATGAAGGTGATCGCGTCGTACCTTTCGGGAACCTCGAACAGATCTTTGTAAACGCGGAACCCTTTTGTCTCGAGCTTTTCGCGAAGCGCCCCGTTGATCTCCACCCCTTCCGCATCCATCCCCTTCTCGGCCGCCGCCATCATGAGATGGCCGTAGGAACAGCCGACGTCCAACATCGTCGGATTGTTCTTATACCTCAAAACGAGCGACACGATGAATTTGAAAAATTCATTCTTTTTCCGATAATAGGCCCGCTCATTATTCGGAAGCGCATACGCGGCGGCCTTAAGGTGACTCTTAAGCAAGTCGCGGGGCAATGCCTTCGAAAAGAGGTCGCAGGCTTTGCAATAGAAAACGGGCACCGTCACAAAATTTTGAACGCCGTCGAGATATTTCGCGTATCCGCGTTCGGCCATGGGACCCGTACAAACCGGGCAGACCCCCCCGGCCATCAACCGCCCCTCCGAACGCTTCGATCCCCCATCATCCCCGTTTCCGAGCTTCCCGTCCGACAACTCGTGAGCAAGGCCCCTATAAGTATCTTATCTTCCGACCGGATGTCAAGTGAGGAAACCGAAGCGGTCCCCTCCGTCGGCCGGCCGCGGGACGTGCGAAGAAGGCGGCCTCCGGAACGACCGGGTTCATTCGCGGGATCCATGGAACCCCATGGTCCGTGGTCGCCGGCGCTACAGCGAGCGCAGGAAGTTCAGGAGGTCCTGCTTCTGGCTCTCGCCGAGCCGGTTGAAGTTGTCCACGACCGCGTTGGCTTCGGATGGATGGAATTTCTTGTTGCCCCCGCTCTTGTGCGCCCGGATCGCCGCGATCAGGTCGGTGGTGCGGCCGTCATGCAGAAGATAGATGCGCTGGCCCAGGCCCCACAGCGGCGCCGTTCGGAACTCGTCCGGGCCGGCCTGAGCCTGGACGATGTCGTCGGCCAGCCCGGGCCCCATGTTGTGGAGCAACAGGTCCGAGAAGAGGTCGACGTTCTGGTTGGCCAGCGCCGCGACGGCGGTGTCGCCCGTCCGGAGTTGCGGCGTGTGGCAGAGCGCGCAGCCGACGCTCTGAAAGAGGGACCGGCCGCCGGCGATCGAAGAAGCGCCGCCCGGGGTGTCGAGAGACGGTGTCGGCGGGGCCAGGAAGCGCATGAAGGCCGCGAACTTTTCGATGTCGCTGAGGGCATCGACGCCCGCGGCGCCGTCGGCATGGGTGATGTCGTTCGGCACGGGGGCGAACTGGCATTCCGGCGTTTCGTCGCGCTCGGTCTGGAACAGCTCGTTGCTGATCCCCATCTCGACGTTGTACGCCTCCCCCGAGAAAAGCAGCAACGACTTGTTCTGCGCCTTCCACCCGAAGCGCGCGATGGTGCCGTCGTTTCCGTTCGCGTTCGTGGTGCCGTTATCGATGCGGACGCGATGCGGCCGGCCATGGATGCCGAGCGCCGATTTTTGCTGCTCTTCGGCGGCCTGGTTGGCCACGATGGCGCTGTCGGGAATCTGCTCGATCAACCCGGCCCCGAAGGTGGGGGTTGGAATCCGGAAGACCAGGTTGCCTTTCTTGGAGGGGGTCATGAAATCTTCCTGCACAATATCGCAACCGCGCGCGTTGCCGGTCGCATCCATCCGGCCGCTGATGACGAACAGCGCATGCACCCCGCCGTCACGCGTCCCGTCGGGATTGTACTTGAACCGGGCCTCTCGCACCGGTCCGTGGTCCTTCAGGAAGAACGGGACGGAATTGTCGGCGTCGAGGGCCGTTGCCAGGGCCACCTGCGGATTCACGGCCGGACTCGTTCCACCGACATCCGGCTGCGCGTGGCAGCCGGCGCAGCTGTCCAGATTAAAGCGCGGTCCCAGTCCGTCGCCGATGTTTTCCGTTTCCTCGAAATCGGTCTTGCCGGCCTGGAACAGCGCCAATTCAGAGACCGTCAGGCCGGGCAGCGGGCCGCCGCCCGCCGGGGATCCACCTCGGACCCCGGGATCCGCGGCCTTAAAATTCGCGTAGGGAACGCCCTCCAGACTCACCCCCAGCAGAACGGACAGGACCGCAAGCGCCCACTTGGCTCTTCGGATATGCGTCCCCTGACTTCCACTCACGACGGCCGCCGGCCCCGTATGACGCCCGGTCCGGAGTTTTTTCAACAGGTCGTGTGCCATGTTAATACCTCCTTTTGAATAAAAAAAGCCGCCAAAGCGTTTCCCTTTGGCGGCTCGGCGGGCATGGCCCAGGCGATGGGCTGGCTTCGCCAGCCCGAGCGCCTAATCGGCGGTAGCCCCGTCGCTCTGCGTCCCAGGGTTTCCCCTGGTTTGCTCTGAGCAAAGGATAGCCGGGTGTTTTAACGTCCGGCTTCACTCAACGGTTCCAAAAGCATAAAACTTGCCAGACGGATCGGACACGGCCGGAAGACATGCAACTTCCTGAATCTGTTTCGTGTTTATGGAGGGTCTTGGAAAAACCCGGTGAGGGGAAAGGGCTTGAAAATTTTAAAAACTTGAAATGTGATTTTAAAGATTCGAAATCCGCGGACCCGGCCGTGGGTTCGGATCATATGTTGTTGCGTTATCCCCGGGTCGTCGGGACCGGATGAGCCTTCAGGACGGAACGGTCGTACTCCTTCAGAACACGCGCGATGATCCGGTCGGCCGCCGGCTTCAGCTCAAAGTAAGCCAGCCATTTATTCAAGGGGCCTTCGACATCGAAGATGCTTTTGAAGGTGATCCGGGTCTTTCCGGGCCCGTCCGGATCAAATTCAACCCGATCCGTAACATGCTCGACCGGAAGAGGCCTTCCGTCCAGCCAGTCGCCGAGATGCCGATCGGCATAAAGGCGCCCTTCCGTGAAATCGGTGACGAGGATATCGCACACCAGCGTTTGGCCGCCCGGAGCATGAACGATCACCCGACGCCGGGCCCCGATGCCTGTCGTTGCTTCAGAGCCCACGTCAAGCGTTTGAACCATGGGGAAGCGTCGCGACCAGCGCTCCGGTTTCACGAACCACATCCAGGCGCGCTCCGAGGACCGCGAAACCGTGACTTGGGTCCCGAAGCGGTATTCTCCGGGCAAGAACACGAGACCGCCGAGGAAAACGAGGATCGCCCCTCCGGCCAGAACAACCCCCAACCACATCCAGAGTTCCTTCCGCGCGGATGAACGCAACATCATGCCGCCGTCTCAGGGGGCGTCCGCCGAACCGATAATATGGCCCCGACGGTTTTGCCGGTAGCAGGCTTCGGTATGTTCCGTGCAAAACGGTTTCTCTTTGCCGTAACTGATCGTTTTCAGCCGTCCGGGGTCGACCCCGAGCGCGGCCAAATAGTGCTTCACCGCTTCGGCCCGGCGGTTTCCCAAAACCAAATTGTATTCATCCGTTCCCCGTTCATCGCAGTAGCCGCCGATCGTGACCGTCATCGCCCTGTGGGTCTGGAGAACTTTGGCGTCTTCCTGTAACGACTGTTTCGCGTCCTCCCGGATGAGCGCTTTCTCGAAATCGAAGAAGGCGTCTTGGAACCGCGTCGGCAGCGCGACGGTCTGCGCGGACGCCGCCGGGGTCGGGACCGACGGTGCCGGAGAAGCCACCGGACCCGTCTCGGTTCGAGCCGGCGAAACGTCGCCTTTGGCCGCGGTCGTGGTGTGGGCGCACGCGGACACGAGCAGGGCCGCGAACAACGCGAAATTCGCAAAGAAGAATGGCCGTGCGTGAATCATCGAAATCCTCCTTTCCATTACGTCACCGTTTAACGCTTGCCCCGGGGCACTCGAACGATCATCCCGCATATTAATTTGTACACAAAACATCGTATTGAGCATATCAATACATGTCCGCGATGTCAATACCCATTCCGTTCCCGAACTCGAAAACAATGTTTGGGGTGGCACTTTCCCTACTTCTCACTTCCACCCCGTGCGTTTAGGACCGCTTTCAGCAGGGAAGCGCTGTGGCCCAATTGGACATACGCCTCTCCCCTGGTCAGGTCCCGGTTTTCCGCTTTGAGTTTCAGGCCCAGACGGTGCGAGAGGTTGGCGATTCTCGCGACTTCTCTGGCCAGATCTTCCTCAAAACGATCCGGCCTCAAGCGGATTTCATACATGTTCCTTTGAATCTCGCCGATTTGATCCAGGACCTCTCCTTCGACAATGCCGTCATTGACGGAATGATGCGCTTTGTTGAACTCGTCATGGGGAGTATTGTGCAGGGGTTGCGACAAATCGCCGATATAGTGGACGGCAAACGCCATGGGGTACTCCGCGTATTTTCCGGCCGATCGGGTGTTTCGGTATTCCCTCAACGAAGAAATAATCGCCCCGTATAAATGGCCTTCCTCGTCAATAGGATCATTATACCGATCGGCCTGCTCCAGCACGATTTTGGACGTAACATCGGCGTCATGATTATTGTTGAAAAAATGGTTTTTGTCTTCGATCGCCCCGGCTTTTATTTTCGTGACATCGGCGGCCGCGGCGTTGTACCAGTTCGGATAACCCGCGGCCTTGGCGACGGCCAGGTGGGTCTTGTCATGCCAGGCCCAGGATGTCCCGGTCATGAAGTGAAGGGTAAGCCCCAAGAAAAGAAGGCGACGGATACGAAGATTACCCATCCGCAACCGCTCCCCCTTTGTACGATTCGTTATACCGGACCGGCCGGGGAACCCGGCGGGGGTTTCGCATGATCACTCCTTACGCAGCGCCGTGATCGGATCGAGCCGCGCGGCTCTCCGCGCCGGATAGAAACCGAAGAAGACGCCGACGGCGACGGCAAACGAGACGGCGAGCAGCGCCGCCTGCGGAGACGTGGACAAGGGCCAGCCGAGCATCCTCTCGATGAAGAAATCGCCGACGAGGCTGAGGAAGACGCCCAGGACGCCGCCGAAGAGGCTCAGCATGACGGCCTCGCCGAGGAACTGCGTCTGGACCGCCCACGGCGTCGCGCCCACGGCGACGCGCAGGCCGATCTCCGGGGTCCGCTGCGCCACGGAGGCCAGCATCACGTTCATGATCCCGATGCCCCCCACGAGAAGCGAAATCGACGCCACGCAGACCAGCAGCAGCTCCAGCGTCCGGCTTTGCCGGATCCGCGCCTGGATCACTTCATCCGGACGGCGGATGTTGAAGTCGTCCTCCTCGCCGGGCCGGATGTGGTGCCGTTGGCGGATCAACGCCGTAACGGCCCCGATCGCCGGGGCGACGTCCTCCCGGGACACCGCCGAGCACAGGATATCGTCCAGCCACGTGATGCCCTGGCCGTCGATCTTTCTCTGGGCGGTGGTCCAGGGCATCATGACGACGTCGTCCTGATCCGGATCCTTCGCCGCCAACACGCCGATGACCTTGAATAAAGAATCCTGCATCCGGACGATGCGGCCGGTCGGGTCCGCTGCGCCGAACAGCTCCCGGCGCACGGTCTCGCCGAGGACCACGACGCTTTCGATGCGCTTCACCTGGTCCTGCGTGATGAACGAGCCCTCCGCGACCCGCCAGACCTTGATGTCCTGATAGTCGGGAGACACGCCGCGAAAACGGGTGTTCCAGTTGCGGTTGCGGTAGACAACCTGCAGCCGGCCGTCGACATTCTCGGAGACGCGATTGACCCGCGGGATCTCGCGTCGAATGGCTTCCGCGTCCTCAGGCGTGAGCGTGGTCGTTCCGTGGCTGCCGTTGCGCACCCCGTTGATGTTGCGGGAGCCCGCCTCGATCCAGATCGGGTTCTTTCCAAGCTTTTGCAGTTCCGCCTCCGTGCGCTCCGTGCCGGCCCGGCCGATGGCCACCACCCAGATCACGGCCGAGACGCCGACCATCACGCCGAGCGCGGTCAGCCCCGTCCGCATCTTGTGGCGGGCGAGCGCCCGAACGGCCTCCGCGAAGAACAGCCTGGCCCAAAGTCGCAGCCGGATTCCCATGGCGATTCCGAAACTTTATCCTCTCCCCTTCTCGCTTGTCAATGCTTCGACGACTTGAAGCCCGCCGGCTTGGATGACGCTTGGGACGAACGGCGGCCCCGCTCGGGTATTTCGATTCCGAACACTACTTCACAACGAGGCCGCCCGGAGAGCTGAATTGGCGGATGTCGGCGCCCAAGGTGCCGAGCGCGGTCGCGTTTGAACCGCTCATGTCATCCACCCGCACGATGCGGTTGCCCCCGAAATCGGCAATGTAGATCCGGCCGCGCGTGTCTACGAAAATACCCGGCGCCAGGATAGACGGATCAGACCCGCTCCCGTCGCCGAGAGAGGTCCAGCCCGCGCCGGTCATGTCGTCCATCGCCACGATCCGCTTGTTGCCGAAGTCGGCCGCATAAATCTTCCCGGCGGCGGTCACGAACACGCCGCTCGGACCGTTGAACTCGTCGGTCCCGCTGCCGGCGGCGCCCAGGGCGGTCCAATTCGCGCCCGTCATGTCGTCCATTCGCACGATCCGGTCGTTGCCGTAGTCCGCCACATAGATCCTCCCGGCCGCGTCCACAAAAACGCCCTCCGGAAAATTAAACTGGTTCGTCCCGCCGCCGACGGTCCCCAGCGCCGTCCAGCCCGCGCCCGTCATGTCGTCCATCCGCACGATCCGGTTGTTGCCGTAGTCCGCGATGTAGACCTTGCCGGCTCGGTCGACGAAGACACCCTCCGGAAAATTAAACTGATTCGTCCCGCCGCCGACGGTCCCCAGCGCCGTCCAGCCCGCGCCCGTCATGTCGTCCATCCGCACGATCCGGTTGTTGCCGCTATCGGTCACGTAAATCCGCGGCGAGGCGCCGCCTCCGTGGTCGTGGCCGCCGCCCCCTCCGCAACCGGACAACAACCCCATGCCCAGAAGAACACCCAGCAGCCGGACAGCATCCGAACGTTTTATCATCAAGGGAATGGGCCCATCATAATCAGGACACGAGGGGATCAGGACAAATTATTTTATTCTAGGGTTTCCGTCCGGGATTGTTTGAATCCTTCAAAAGATCGATCAAGGCCTCTACAATCTTCGGATCGAACTGGGTCCCGGCGTTTTTCCTCAATTCCGAAACGGCCTCTTCATGGGTCATTCGGGGCTGGTACGGACGGACCGAAATCAGGGCCAGGTAGGCGTCGATCACGCTGAGCACGCGCGCCAGGAAGGGGATTTCTTCCCCCCGCAACCCGTTGGGATATCCTTGACCGTCATACCGCTCATGATGATGAAGCACGACGGGAATGGCGGATTCAAAACGGGCCGATCCTCTGAAGAGCAGCTCGGCGAGGTGGGGATGGGCCCGGATGGCTTCCTGTTCCTCGAACGTCAACGGCCCCCATTTGTTGAGGATGGATTCCGGGACGCTCGCCATCCCGATGTCGTGGAAGAGGCTGGCCCACTGTAAGTTCCGTATATCCTGCTCGCTCAGGTTCAAAGCTTCCGCCATCTTGAGACCCAGTTGAAGGATCTTCTGGCTGTGGTCGCGGAAGTAGGGGGTTCGGGCGTCGATTCGGGCGGCTAAATCGGCCAGGCTCTTCAATATCGGATCCTGTAGGAGGGTTTCCAACCGGGCCTGATCTCTCTGGATCAACGAGACGGGCGTCTCATTGTAGAGGCAACATTGGTTCCGTCCGCCCCCTTTCGCCGTGAAGAGCGCTTGATCCGCCGCATTGATAAGGCCCGAGCGCGTGTTCGCATCGTGGGGGAAGGAGGCAATCCCGATGCTGACCGACAGATGAACCGGTTGCCCCTGCGGGGTCGAAAATTGGGCTTGGTCAACGGCCGTGCGGATCCGCTCGGCCACCAACCGGGCGGCCTCCCGGTTCGTTTCCGGAAGAACAACCGAGAATTCCTCCCCGCCGTAACGCGCCAGCAGATCCACCGGCCGGATGAGTCCGTGAATGACGGTGACCAGGCTTTTCAACATGAGATCCCCCGCGGGATGACCATGGGCGTCGTTGATGAACTTGAAGTGATCCACATCGATCATGAGGAGGGAGAAATCCTTGCCGTAACGGCTGGCCCGACCCACCTCCTGATCCAAATGGCCCTGGAGCTCTCGGTGGTTGAGACAGCCCGTCAGACCGTCGGTGGAGGCGTACTTTTCCATCTCGATCACAAACCGCGCGTTATCGATCGCCGCGGCCGCGTGCACCGACAGGGTCAAAAGGGTATCCACATCTTCGGATGAAAACGGCTTCCCGTTCCGTTTGTTCCCCACCGTTAAAACCCCTCCGATGCGATCCCCGGGCTGGATGAGCGGAACGGAGAGAATTTGGCGGATGGGCGGCTCGTGCGCCGGCGTGGATCTCCAGAGAGGATGTTGATCCGCCGCCTCGATCACCATCGGCTTTTTTTCGATGTAGGCCAAGCCAAACACCCCCGCCAGGGAAACCGGGCCCTTGAGGGCATCGGTTTGAAGATCGATCCCTTCCGAAAAAGCCTGGTGGATTTCGGACGTTTCGGGATGGATCAGTATCAGAACCGCCCCCTGCGTCTCAAACAGTCGCTTGGCCCCGTAAACCAGCCGCTGGGCCAAGACCTCGATCTTTCGTTCCTTCGTGATGGATAGAGAAATCTCGTAGAGACGGCGGGTCCTCAACGAGGTCTCCCGCATATTGGTCTCCAGCCGGTACTTTTTAACGGCGTTCTCGACCACCGCCGGCAGGGTCTCGAAATAATTCTTGGTCTTGGTGATATAATCGGAGGCGCCGACCTTCATGGTCTCGACCGCGATCGATTCGTCGCCCTGGCCCGTGATCATGATCACGGGTGTATTGATCCCCTTTTCCCTCAACCGACGGAGAACATCGAGCCCCGTCATATGGGGAAGATTGTAATCCAGCAGCACGGCGTCAAACGGCGACCGCTCGAGGGCGTCGAGGCAAGCCTGTCCGTCCTGCACCGTCGTGATCCGTGATCCGGGATCTTTCCGACGAAAGGCTCGAAGGATCAACTCGGATTGATCGGGGCTGTCCTCCACCAACAGCAGTCGTATCGATTCCGACGGCATAACGGATTCCTCGGGTCTAGGATGTATGGGTTTCCGGACTCCGGTTCATCACCAACCAATAAAGCTTCAGGGACTGAATTTTGTCGGAGAAGTCTTTAAAATTTACGGGCTTCACGATGAAACTATTGGCCCCCATGCTGTAACTTTTTTGCACTTCTTCTCCGCGGTCCGAGGTGGTGAGCATGACGACCGGAATCATCCGCAGCTCCTCGTCCCCTTTGATTTTTTGAAGGACTTCGAGACCGTTCACTTTCGGGAGGTTGATGTCCAACAAGATCAGCCCGGGACGGGGCGCGTCCTTAAACACCTCCCGTCGGAACAGGAAATCAAGCGCTTCCTGCCCGTTTTTAACCCAGTGGACTTTATTGAGGACGCTTCCGTCCATCAGAACCCGACAGGTAAGCGCGGCGTGGTCCGGGTTGTCTTCAATTAGAAGAATTTCGACCGGCTCGTTCATCAATCAGGGCTCCGCCTCCGTAACGGGTTCTTGAGAAGGGATTCGAAAAAAGAAGGCGGCCCCTTTCCCCTTTTCGGATTCGATCCAGATCTTTCCCCGGGCCGAGTCGATGATCTTCTTGACGATCGCCAGTCCCACCCCCGTCCCCTCCACGTCCACCTCTCGAAGCCGTTGGAAGATGCCGAAAATCAGGTCATGGTAACGGGGATCGATCCCGATCCCGTTATCCTTCACGAAAAACTGGACATAACCGGCTCCCCGCTCTCCACCGATCTCGATGGACGGAGCGGCCGACGGGCCGATAAATTTAATCCCGTTCGTCACCAGGTTCAGAAAAACCTGTCTCAGCTGGATCGGGTCGAAGACCGCTCGCGGAAGCGGCGAATGGACCCTGACCAACGCCCCTTTCCGCTTGATCATTTCCTGGCATTGGCCCAGCACGTCCTCGATCAACCGTTCGGTATCGATGTTCTCGGGTCTCCGGACCCTGCGGCTCGTTCGGGATAGCGCCAGAAGATCTTCAATCAACTGTTCCATAAACGTGGCGTTGGCCATCACGCGCTGAAGATAATGCTTGCCTTGATCATCCAACTTCCCTGAATAGTCTTCCAGCAGAACCGAGGCCATCCCGTGAAGGGAGACGACCGGCGTCTTCAAGTCATGGGAAACGGTATAGACGAACGATTCCAGCTCGAGATTCTTTTCCTTCAATTGCGCCGTTCGTTCCTTGACGCGTGATTCGAGTTCCCGGGTGTAGTTGCGCAATTGTAAAACCATCTCCCTTAATGCGATCTGCAGGGCGGCCATCTCGCGCGGCATCCAGGAACCGGGCCGGGAAGGAAAATCGGAAAAATTTCCCCTCCCCACGGCCGTCGCGACGGCAGCGAGGCGTCGAACCGGCCGGGTGAGGCCGGCCGCCAGCATCGTGGCGAAAGCCAGTCCGGCCAGCAAAGCGACCGCGGCCACCCAAAACGCCTGCTTTCGTGCCGCTCCGGCCTGCTCCTCGAGCACGGACTCCGGCTGATAAACGATGACGGTCCAATTCAGGCCGTCGGACCGTATCCCCACAACGGCCGCACGCATCATGATTCCGTGACTGTCTTTCTCGGAACGATACACCACATCGGGGCCGGAACTGGGTTGGAACAATGGAAAGTTCAAAAGATTTTTCACGGAAAGTCGATACCCCTCATCGGGATGGGCGATGACACGCCCCTGGTCGTCCACCACCGCGACTTGCACCCCCGGCATGCCCTTGATAAATCGATCCGCTGCTTCTTGAATTCCGGTCAGGTCAAGGGACCCTTCCGCAAATCCCAGGATCTTTCCGGCCCCGTTCCGGATGGGCGAAACGATTTGAACATTCGGCACATGGGTGAGTTTCCCCACCTGGGCGCGGGAAATCGAAGTTTTTCCGGTCGTCATCAGTTTTTTATAATAATCCCGGTCGCTGTAGTCGGTACCGGCCGTCGGTCGCCCGTCCTCATCCAAGGGGGGCTCGGAAATCATGGAACGACCGTCACGATCGGCGATGTACATAAAGGAAAAATTTCCGAAAAGGGTTTTCTGCGGAGTGATTAAAGACCGGATCACTTTCGGATTCAATGTACCCAAGGCTTGCACCTGCCCGGCCAGCGTCTCGACCGCTTGAACATGGCTTCCGACATACTTCGATATCTCACGGGCCAGCGATTCCGCCGCGAACGTTCCTTCACTACCGATTTCTTCGAGTTGGACCTTTCTTAAGCGCTGAGCCTCGTTGATGCCCAGGATGAGAACCGGGACGGCCGCGACAATTCCGAAACAAACAAACAGATAGCCCCAAAGCCCGAACCGCCTCTTTTCTTTTTCTCCGGACCGGTCATGGACGGGACCCGACCCGCCGCTCGGCGGACCGGGAAGGTCATCCGATCCGGGTTCCGTGGTGCGGCCGACAAGTTCGACCTCCGTTTCGGGGTTGTTCCCATCCATCTGGTTTTGGGTTTTCATCAAGACAGCACAAGTTAAATCTATCATTTTTCAGCGGATTGTCAACCTTTGGATGCGATCGGCGAAGCCGGCTCCGGGCCTTGAAGCGGCGGCCTTACAAGGACCGTTCGCCGGTATACTCAAACCGGTGAAATTGAATCGATCTAAACCGAATACTGTGCGAAGAGTCCGTTGAGGCCTTGGGGCTTGAAAAACGGACGATGTTTCTTTGAAACTTGGCGCCTCCTATGCTACTATTCTAAGAATCAGGGCGTGGGTCCTCATTTGACGATGGCGTCACTGGCCAGATATCCGGATCGATTTTTTAAATCCCGGGGATTTCACAACCATGAAAAACAGCCGTAATATTCTTCTCATAGCCTTCGGTTTTTTGGTGGTTAGTCTTGCGGCCGGCCGACGGGCTCAGGCGACGCTCGGCGAATCGTCCGACTCGATCGCGTCGGACCAAAAGGCCCTTTCGGCCGTGCAACGGGCTACAACAGCCCGCAAAGATTATACGGTTCAGGAGATTCAGTCGGATTCGACCTTCATTAGGGAATACATCTCGCCGACCGGCGTCGTATTCGGTATCGCATGGAACGGGCTGACCCGTCCCGATCTGACATCGCTCCTGGGCTCCTATGCCGCAGAGTACAAGGAAGCCTTACGGCAGACACCCCGCAAGCCCGGCCACCGCAGGTCCTCCGTGGTACACACGAACCGGATCATTGTGGAGCAATGGGGACATATACGGAACATGCAGGGGCGCGCCTACGCACCGGCCTTAATTCCTCCGGGATTGAGCGTTGATGAAATCAAATAAAATACTGCTTCTTCCGTTGATCCTAATGCTGGTGACGAACTGTGGAGGCGGCGGTTCGGGCGGAGGATCGGGTAGCTCATCGGGATCGGGAAATGGCGTGGGCGTCCTCCCGACAGGGAACAACGTCCTTTCTCTCACCGTAAACGGTTCGCTCTGCTCGAGCAACCCTGCCAATAATTATATCAACGAGCCGTGCGTCAGCGTCACGGTCTGCAGTCCCGGCACATCGACCTGTCAGACGATCGACGACATCCTTCTGGATACCGGAGACGTCGGGCTGCGGATATTCAAGCAGGTTCTGACCGTTCCTCTTACGGCGGTCACCGAGGGCGCCAACCCGATTGCGGAGTGTGTCCCTTACTTGGACACCACTTCGAATTGGGGGCCCATCGAGACGGCGGACGTCGTCCTCGGAAATGAGCCGGCCGTTTCGGTCCCGATCCAGGTGATCGACTCCACATTCCCCGGCGCCCCCACGGCATGTCAGAACCCAAACCAAGATCCGACCGACGCCGGATTCAACGGAAGCCTGGGGCTTGATTTCATTCTTCAGGACTGTGGCTTGGGATGTGTAAATAGTATTCCATCACCTCCTTGGTATTACTCCTGCAATGGATCGAGCTGCAGTGGAACCACGGTCGCGCTTGCCGACCAGGTTCAAAACCCCGTGGCGCTTCTGCCTGAGGATAACAACGGTGTTATCGTAGAGATTCCTGGCATCTCTTCTGGCGGGACTCCTTCCGTCAACGGCGCACTGGTGCTCGGAATCGGCACGCAGTCCAACAATACGCCTTCCGGGGTGACGGCATATGATGCCGACCCGGGCTCAGGGGATTTCATCACAGTGATCGGCAACGTCGCTTACGGCAGTTTCATCGACAGCGGTTCAAACGGCCTGTTTTTTCCTCCACCCTCTTCAACCTCGCTTCCAACCTGCGCCTCACCCGATTCAGACTGGTTCTGTCCTTCGTCCACCAAGACCCTTTCCGCCACAAACATCGGAGCCTCCGGCTCACCGAGCGGCACGGTCTCATTTCAGATAGGCAACTTCGACAGCCTTTTGAACTCACCCAACAATGTCTTCGCCGATATCGGCGGACCCAACCCGGGTGAATTCGACTGGGGGCTTCCCTTCTTCTTCGGACGAAAAGTCTACATAGGCATCGAAGGACTCAAATCCGGCCTGGGCACCGGCCCCTATTGGGCCTATTAAGAAGCCGTTGGCGGGATGGTCCCTCGTTCGGTAAAAACGGATCGTTGTTTCCGTTTTCAAAAAAGCGCGGGCCCTGACGATCCGTCAGAGCCCGCGGGATGTATGGTACGGTATGAGGCTTGCGCCGGTCAGCGATGGGCCTTTCTATTGACGACGGGTTGACCGGTAGCCGGATCAAGAAATAGGATCTTGGCCGTTTGATCGTGCCCGAAGTTGAACATGTTGAGCAGGGAGCCGGCCTTTTCATCGAGCGAGCCGTTTCCGATCCGGCCGGTCTGCCAGTTGTCCTCGATGAAGCGAAGAACCGAGGTCTGATCGGTGACGGCGTGGTCGACGAAGTTCGGCTTCGCGTACGGTGAGACCACCAAAAGCGGCTGGCGCGGACCGTAGCCGCAACGATCCGGATAGCCGCCCGAGATCATTCCCTCGTTCGTTCCGCAGTCCGTCCCTCGCAGCGCGTCGTGCGCGCTGTCGTTCGACTGGTTCACGATCGGGCTCATCTGATGGTCGTACCAGCCGTCCGAGTCGTCATAGAGGATGATGACCGCCGTGTCGTCCCAGTACTCGGTCTTCTCAAGCCGGTTGATCGTGTTCACGAGAAACTGCTGCTCGTCAAGCGGGTCGGAATAACCGGCATGGCCGTCCTGGTAGGCGGCCGCTTTGAGAAAACTGACGGCGGGCATGTGATGCGCGTCGACCGCGTCCCAGAAATCCGGCAGGTCGTACTGATGATTCGCCTGGTCGGTCCGGCCGATCATGGACACGGAACTCGGCGGCAGGTGCTGCAAATTCGCCGTCGAGGCGAAGAACTGGAACGGCTGATGGTGCGGGATGTAATCCTTGCTGGTCTGGTTGCCGACATTGGTATGGGACGCGTTGCAGTCCGCGAAACCGCCCTCGAACCAGCCCCACGTGATCCCCTTTGCGTTCAACAGGTCGCCGATGTTTTTGTTGTTCGGATCGATCGAGGTCGTGTTGTCGCGAGTGTCGCAGATGTCGCCGGTCGGTTGCGGATCGCCGATCACGGTGTTGTTGGCGGTGACCGCGCTGCTCGTAGTCGCGAAGCCGTGCGTCTGGCCCGAAATAAGATTAAGAGCGCCCGGCGCGGACGGCCCGAACCCCGCGTCGTAGGAGTTGTCGCTCATCGCGAAGTTCTGGGCGTAGTTCCAGAGCGCGGTAACAGTATTGCCGTCATAATAGCCCATAACCAGCCCCGGTCCGTAGCCGTAGTCGACGCAGGTTCCGGCCCCGCGGCCGACCGTCTCGACGAATTTATCCATCAGGCCGTGGTCGAAGGCCTTCTGCTCGTCCGTATACCCGTGATCCTGATCGCAGGTCTCGGCCTGGTCATGCGACAATCGGAAGGGCTGAACCGAGTTCGGGTTGTTCGGCGCGAGCAGCGGCTCGTTAAGACCGTTCACCGCTGGCGTGCCGGACTTGGGCGTGAAGGTCGAGCCGTCCGTGTTCGCCGCGTTCGGATAGGTCGCAAAATAATGATCGAACGAGACGTTCTCCTGAAAAATAACCACCACGTGATTGATGGGGGTGGTGGTTTCGGATTCGTGATGGCCGGTGTCCGCCTGGACGGCTTCGCAGAGACCGACGGCCGCCAAAAGCGCCAAGGCCAGCTTGGCCCATTTCTTGACAAGATGCCCTTGCATGGTTTTATCCTCCTTGTTGGGATGTTAACGCAACCAGTTTAACGGACGATTGTAAATTCTCCCTCAAGAGATCATTAATAGGATGTTAAATCTGATCGAAGCGGGCGGTTGATAAAATCGGCCTATCCATGTATCCTACGCCATATTAAATTATTTCCATGTGAGAAACCGGGAATGGACCAGAAAATCGGCGTTTTATTGATGGCCTACGGAGCGGCCGGCTCGCTGGACGAGATCGAGCCGTATTTGAACGATATTCGTGGCGGACGGCCCACGAGCCCGCAGTTGGTGGAGGAGGTCAAGCACCGCTACCGACTCATGGGCGGGAAATCGCCGTTGCTCGAAATCACGAAACAACAGGCGGCCGCACTGGAGAAAACGCTCAACGGGAATCGCCCGCGCTTCAAAGTCTATATCGGGATGCGCCACTGGCATCCTTATATAAAGGATACGGTGGCGGCCATGGCGGCGGACGGCCTGCTGGAGATCGTCGGCCTTTGCCTGACCCCCTACTATTCGAAAATGAGCGTGGGAGCGTACTATCAAAAATTGGATGACGCGGCCGCGGCGGCCGGCGCGCCGTTTAAAATCCGACGCATCGAAAGTTGGAACGATCATCCCAAGCTGATCGAGGCGATCGCCGAAAAGATCACCCGGGCCCTGGAACGGTTTCCGGTCGGCGTTCGGGAAAAAGTCCCCTTGCTTTTCTCGGCGCACAGCCTGCCGGAACGAATCCTGGCCGAAAAGGATCCGTATCCGGAGGAGCTCCACGAAACGATCGAGTTGGTGATGAAAAAGGTCGGGGCGTACGCCTGGCGCTTCGCCTACCAGAGCCGGGGCCGAACCCCCGAGCCCTGGCTGGGCCCGGACGCGGGCGCGGTGATCGATGAGCTTCTCGCGCAGGGGCACCGCCGCCTCCTGATGGCCCCGATCGGGTTCATCTCGGACCACATGGAAACGCTCTACGACGTGGACGTGATGTACCGCGAGCAGTGTCAGGCGAAGGGGATGCAACTGGAACGCGCGGAATCCCTCAACGCCTCGCCCGCGTTTATCGAGACGCTGGCGGCCGTCGTCCTGGAGAATCTTTAAACAAGCCACGGTCATCATTTGGCACCCACTCCACGACCACCATGACATCCATACAGAAAAAAGTCATCATTATCGGCGGCGGGATCACCGGCCTGGCCGCGGCCTATGCCCTCCAGGAACGGGCCCGCAAAAACCGGGCGCCGATTTCCTTTACCCTCCTCGAAGGCCAGTCCCGTCTGGGCGGCAAAATCCTGACCGACACCGAAAACGGCCTCGTGATGGAAGGCGGACCGGACTCGTTTATCTCACAAAAACCCTGGGCGCTGGAACTCTGCCGGCAACTGGGGCTTGAAAATCGATTGACCAAGACCAGTCCGGATCAGACCGCCACTTACATTCTGCACAACGGGCGACTGGTAAACCTTCCGGAAGGAATCATGCTTCTGGTGCCGACACGCCTCGGCCCCTTCCTCACGACCCCGCTCTTCTCCCCGCTCGGAAAATTACGGATGGGGATGGACTGGATCATCCCTCGAAAGCAAACCGCCGAAGATGAAAGTCTTGCCGCCTTCGTCCGACGCCGGCTGGGGCGGGAAGCGGTGGACCGGCTGGCCGAGCCGCTCCTGGCCGGAATTTACGCCGGCGACGCCGAACGGATGAGCCTGGCCGCCACTTTTCCGCAATTCCAGGAGTTGGAAAACCGCTACGGCAGCCTGATCCGTGGAATGCTGGCCCGAAGACGCGAACGGCCAAGGCCAGTTGCGCTCGGCAAAGAACCGCCGGCGAAAACGGCTCCCCTCACGATGTTCATGACGCTCAAAGGCGGGCTGACCGAGATGGTCACGGCCGTCGTCTCAAAACTGGATCGGGACGCTTTGACCGTCGGCACGGAGGCGGAACGTATCCATTGGAGAGCCGGTCTCTCGACCTATCGGGTCCGATTGAAGAACGGAACGACGATGACGGCCTCGGCCGTCATCGTCACCTCCCCGGCCTACGTCACGGCCGGACTCCTCGAAGAAACGGACGCCACACTCGTCCGGACGCTCCGCGAAATCCCGTATGTTTCGACCGCCACCGTCTCGTTGGCCTACCGCAAGGACCTGTTTCGACACCCGCTGAACGGTTTCGGCTTTGTCGTCCCGCGGCGCGAAGGACGCAGCATCATGGCCTGCACCTGGACCTCGAGCAAGTTTCCGCACCGCGCGCCGGCGGACCGGGTGCTGCTGCGCTGTTTCGTGGGCGGGGCCGGGAGAGAAGAAGTCGTGAGCCTGCCCGACAAGAACCTGGTGGGCCGCGTCCGCGACGATCTCCGCGCAACCATGGGCGTCGTGGAGGAGCCGATCCTCAGCCGGGTCTACCGCTGGGAAAAAGCCAATCCGCAATACCCGGTCGGCCATCTCGACCGCCTGGCCGAGATCGACGACCGCCTGACTCGATTCCCGGGACTGTTTTTTGCGGGCGCGGCCTACCGCGGCGTGGGCGTGCCGGATTGCATCCGCCAGGGAAATGAGGCGGCGGAACGGGCTTTCAAATTCCTTACCTCAAATCCATCCCCGTAGCCTTTCTATTCTTCTGCTAAAATAAGAGAGTGTCTATACCCGGATCTGTTAAGCATTCGGGTGAACTTATTGGCGTGTTCTCTTCCTCGCATTGCACAGGGGGTTATTCAGCGAGCAAGGCGAGCGAGAGGGGGAGACTCCATCCGGCTTGGCCGGCCTGCACTCGGCGGCTTGCAGCCGATGTGTGGAGGGAGC
Organism: Nitrospiria bacterium; assembly: GCA_035517655.1. NCBI lineage: Bacteria > Pseudomonadati > Nitrospirota > Nitrospiria > Nitrospiria bacterium. The sequence continues at coordinate 24,153 of DATIYJ010000029.1, forward strand.
GACGCGAGCCCCTACAAATAAAAGGAGGACGCTTATGGCCGGCTGGATCCTGCTGGGTATTGTCGTTTTCTTATTCTTGTGGCTGGTGATCGTATACAACGGGCTGGTGTCGCTTCGAAATCAGGTTCAGAACGCCTGGAGGCAGATCGACGTTCAACTCAAACGGAGGCATGATCTCATCCCGAACCTGGTCTCGACCGTCAAGGGCGCGATGGCCTTTGAACAGGATACGCTTGAAAAGGTGATCACCGCCCGGGCCAAGGCCGTCTCGGCCACGAACCTGCAGGACAAGGCCGCATCCGAAAACATGCTGACGCAGGCCCTCGGAAAACTTTTCGCCGTGATGGAAAACTACCCCCAGCTCAAATCGAACGAAAACATCATGCAGCTGCAGGAGGAATTGACCTCCACCGAAAACCGCATCGGCTTCGCCCGGCAATTCTACAACGATCTGGTCGCTTCCTACCGAACCAGACAGCAGATCTTCCCGAACAACTTCCTCGTCAACCTGTCCGGAGGTTTCAAGCCGGAAGATTACTTCGAGGCGGAGCGGGCCGACCGCGACGCGCCCATGGCGGATCTGAGCCTCCGGACACGATAAACCATGCCGTTCACCTTCATCGAGATCGAGGAGCGGAAAACGTGGAGGATCTGGCTCTTCATTCTCGTTCTCCTTCTTCTCTACTTGGCCGTCCTGGCGACACTCACGGTCGCGGTGGCCCAGACGGTCTTTATACCGTATCACGCCTTGCTCAACCCGCGGTTCCTGCTGCTCCTTGTCGCGACTTCGCTGACGGCCGCCGTCACCCATTTCTGTTTTTCAACTTTGGGCGTGGTCGATTTTATCCGGGACAATCTCGGGGCGCTCGAACCCGATCCCGAGGACGGCATCCACAAACGCCTGCTGAACATTCTGCGGGAGATCGAGGTGGTCACCGGAAACCGGAGAAAGATCGAGGGCCGGGTGATCCCGACGCTCGCAATGAACGCCCTCGCCGTCGTGAACCTCCGGGGAAACGCCACGATCGCGGTCACCGAAGGCCTGCTTTCAAGACTCACGCGGCCGCAGTTGGAGGCGGTCATGGCCCACGAGGCCTATCACATCATCTCGGGAGATTGTCTGGAGACAACGGTGGCCGCCAGCCTTTTCGGACTGCCGTCCTCCGCGTTCGAAAAGTTTTCGAGAACCATGACCGCATCGGCCCGTCTGTCTCCGGTGCTTCTCTTGGTCTGGTGTCTGCTGAAGCTCAGCCAGATTTTCAATATGCTCATCTCCCGGGAACGGGAGTATCGGGCCGACGCCGGCGCGGTGCGTATGACGCGCAACCCGTTGGCGCTGGCCGAAGCCCTTCAATTATTGTCGCGGAATTGGAGAGGCACCGGTTTCATCGGCAACGGCTTCGAGATGCTCTGTATCGTGAATCCCGTGGCGAAGGCCCTGGACGAGACGGAAGGCCGGTGGGCCGATCTGATGTCGACCCATCCCCCGATTCAGAAACGGATCGATATTCTATTGAAAATGGCCCATGCGGAGCTGTCGGAACAGATCGTAAAAGCGGCGTCCGCAGCCGGCGCCGCTACCGCCAAGCCTTCCGAATCGGTCTTCCACGCCTTGGATCCCCAACACCAATGGCAGGGGCCTTTTACACTGCCGGAACTTTACGCCCTGCCCTGGATTTCCCCGCTCACGTGGATCAACGACGGAGGCCCGGCGATCGAGCGGGCTTGGAAGATGCCGCAGATCGATCCGGCGATTTTCACAAAACGTCTGGCCGAGGAGGCGTCGCCGGTCAGCCGGTTCCTCTGCCCTTCCTGCCATCAGCCTTTGCTGGAAATCACCTATGAACGGACGCAGATCGATCAATGCCACTTCTGCGGCGGGGCCTTGGTTGAAAGCGACCGGATACCGCGGATTATCGCACGGACCGAAAACCCGGCCACGGACCGGATCCAGTCGTTGTCAAAAGCGGCGATGCAGGAAAGCCAGCTCCGAGGAATCGGACGGCAAATGGAGCAAAGCGACCGGAAAGCGATCCCGCTCCGCAATTGCCCCAAATGCAGCCATCCGATGATGAGGACGTTTTACACGCTCGCCTATCCGGTCCAGATCGACCGGTGCAGCTCCTGCAGTGTAACCTGGTTCGATCCGGACGAGCTCGAGATGCTCCAATGCATGATCGCCAACAAAATGGCTGCGGAGCCGCTGGGTTCCACTCCCGACGCCGAAAATCCCGAAAAAGTTTTAACCCCATGATACGCCGGGATCCTCAACATAAAAAGATCGGTGCTGTTTCACTGCAATTGATGCAATCCGGTTATTTCAGCACAAGTCTCACTGCACCGTCACGGTGGCGCCGGAGCAGAAGGTGTTGTTCCCTTCGTCCGTCTCGACCACGGCATTGAGCGAATCGGCCATGGCACAGACATAGTAAGTGCCCACCGGTACCGTGCTTGGTATCGATAGACTCGTGGTGGCCGAACTGCTCGCCCCTGCTGCTAATAATGTCACCGATCGGATCGTCGAGATCACTACATCATCCGAATCGCCATAAATATTATTCACCGATAGCCTAAAGCCGATCCGGAACGCGGTGCTGGCGATCAACCCCTGGTTTTGGACCGTGTTGCCCACCGAAAGCGTTGACCTGCGATTGACCGTGGCCGCATTCGGCGTCACGGCCGTCATCTCCAGATCCGCACGCGTGACCTGGACCGGCGTGGCCGTGCAATTCGCGTTGTTGTTCTCATTCCCTTCCGCGACCGTGTTGCCGCTGTCGGCCATCGCGCAGACGTAGTAAAACCCAGGAGGCGTGCTGGACGGAACAGTCAGCGTGTTTGTAGCTGTGCTGCTCGCCCCAATGGCCAAGGCTGTTAAGGATCGAGTCAACGCCATCGCAATGTCGTCTGCCCCGCTATACGTCGCATCCGATGAGAAATGGAAAGCGATCGTAAAAGCCCCGGCTTTTGATCCTCCCTGGTTCTTCACCGTGTTGGAAAGCGTGAAAGTCTTGCCCGGCGCCACCGCCGTCGCCGTGGCAGAGACCGCGGTCATAGTCAGATCCGCGGCCGGCACAGTAACCGTGCCTGAGCCGCATAACGTGTTATTGGTCTCGTCCGTCTCGACCACGGCGTTCACGGGATTTCCACCATTGTCGCTCAAATCTTTCACAAAGGGTGCCTGTGCCAAGGCCCACCTTTGGAGCTGAGTGACCTGAATGCTCAGGGAACCGGTGCACCGTGTATTGTTGGTCTCGTCGGATTCGGCTACGCTATTCGCGTTGTCAGCCTTCGCGCACACAACGTAGCTTCCCGGAGGAGTTGTGGAAGGAAAAGTGAGCGTCGTCGTAGCCGTGCTGCTCGCCCCCGCCGCTAATGAACCGACTGATCGGGTGGCCGTGAAAGCAATATCATCGGCATCCCCATAGACCGTGTTGGTCGAAAGATGAAACGCCACAACCAACGATCCAGTCGAGGTGGTTTCCTGATTTGTAACTGTGTTTGAGACAGAACGTGCCGGGCAATCATTCGGAGATTCTCTTTTTGAGGAAATTGATGAGGAGTTCTCCCGATATGAGTTAAAAATCTCTCTTTTAGTTGCTGGATTCGATCAAAATGGACATGGTCACATTTTTAGTATAGAAAGTTGCGAACCGATGTTTATATTTTACAATATGGAAAGCATCCAATTAAATTGCATGAAAAAGATATTGATGATGATGTTCTTGCTAAAATCTGCGGAGTACTTCATCCTGAATAATTTGCCTCACCACAGATAGATAAGCTAAATAAAATACCTGAATTAAGTCGGTTTCCTAAGATAGTAAAAAAACAAAAAAAGAAATGACCAGTTTCAGATTTATTTATTTTTCTTTTTCCACCGTGCCATTGCTGCTTTTTTTGCAATTTGTTTCCGCTTAAAAGAAGGGAGAGATGCGGCCCGTGCTTTTCCACCCTTTAGCCCTCCGAGTCGTCCAAGTGCTACTGCCGCGGGATTTTTCGGTTTCTCTGACCCTTCTGTAGCTGCTTTGAGGATTTCGAAGCAGTTACGTTTTCATCTTTGCTTGATCGCTTAGGCATGATGTGATTACGCCATGCCATATTGTAGAAATCAATAGGCCAGAAAATCAAACTGACCCACTACCAAAGTGGGGGTTTTAGCTACGGGTTTGATAAAGTGGAGGGAGCAATTTTTTATAGCGCGCTTCCATCAGGAGAGGCTGCTACTCGGGCGCGTTCTTTTTGACAAACGCGTTAATGGCCTGTAGATATTTTGGGATGTCTCTTAGGGCAAACTGAAGTCCTTCATAAACCTTCCGTTCATCAATCTCATCATATTCATGTACGATTCGGTTCCGTAGCCCGGATGCCCCCGCCAGTGTTCGCGCAAAGATGGGTTCCAGAACGCCGAGCCGTCCCAGTTCTACAAAGGATTCAAAATAGTCTTTGGGCGGCGGATGTCCGAGTTCAGTGACAATATGGTAATTGATATCAATCATCCGGCCTATTATGCGTTCAAGGTAACGCTCGGCCAGGACTTCGTAAGTGGGATTTTAAAGATAAGCATCCAATGAAAATTCGGCGTAAGGCTCCAGGGCCTTGAGGTCTTTGCCGATGAGGCTTATCTTTCGGATCACCAGGGTGCGGTCGATCACGAAGCCATCCCGGTTCTCTTTAGAAGTTGCTCAACGTATTGCCGTTCCATCTCAAAATAGCGGCGGTGGTCTTGATACCGTTTGAAGGTATAGATTTTAAGTTCCATCAGCCTACCAGGCGCGCCGTAAAGGAGGCGGCAGTTTTCGGTGATCTTTTTCAGAATGAGAGGATCGGCATGGTTGATGATACTGAGGTCAACGGGCTGATCGGGGAAAATTTTCTGGAAACCATGGACGAGCTCGGAATATTCCGGACTGGTGGGGCTGCGTTCTTTCCGGAACAGCACCGCGATATCAAGGTCGCTTCCGGCATGCCGCTTGCCGGTCAGGGCCGATCCAAAAAGCAGAATCAAACTGATCCCATGTCGATCGGCAATCCGGTTTAATTTTTTTCTTTCCTCGACGGCGAGTTCCACGATCGGGATCCTTACGGGTTGTTTAAACCCATGGTCGGATTATACCGGCATCGAGACGGTCCGTCAAGGAGATGTATGCGTTTGCCTTCATTCAACCCGTTGGGCTGACTTATTGAAGAACCCCGCCCTCACAGGCGGGGATTACGCTCGCTACACGGATCAAACAGGAAGGGAAGAAACGATGACTCAAGCCGACTTCGAACTGAGATGCCGCGCGAACCATCGGGCCGCAAGGCGGGCCACTTCCTCCAGAGCGCCGGGTTCTTCAAACAGATGGGTCGCCCCCGGAATGACGGCCAACTCCTTCTCCCCCTTGAGCCGATCATAGGCCTGCTGATTGAGTTCGATGACGACGTCGTCATCGCCCCCGACGATCAGCAGGGTCGGCGTCTTCACGCGATCGAGAACGGGCCCGGCCAGATCGGGACGCCCTCCCCGCGAGACAACCGCCCGCACCGTCGGGCCCAGAGCGGCAGCCGCCTCGAGCGCCGCGGCGGCGCCCGTGCTGGCCCCAAAATAGCCGACCTTCAACTTCTTTGTTTCCGACCGCCCCGTCAGCCATCGCGTGGCCGCGGTCAAGCGATCCGTCAGCAGAGAGATGTCGAAGCGCGTTTCATAGACGGCGTCTTCCGGCTCGGTGAGAAGATCGAACAACAGGGTTCCGATGCCGTTTTCGCGCAATACCCTCGCGACATAATTATTCCGGGGACTGCGGCGGCTGCTGCCGCTGCCGTGCGCGAACAGCACCACGCCCTGCGCCCCGGCGGGAATCGCAAGCATTCCCTCCAGGTTCACGGCATCCGCTCGGATGCGCACAAGATGCTCGGGACTTTCCTTCGCCATGGCCTGTCTCCTCTTTTAGGGGGCTTGCTGATGGCCATCTACGCATCGCAAGGATTTTATGTTATCATTGATTGCGTCAGGAATGCAAAAGGGCCGGAAGGCGGTCTGCAACGGAGGCGATCGTCATGAAGGATCGCGGTGTGTTCGAAACAAGCGAACGGGATTTTGACAAGCAGGTAATTGAGCAGTCGAAAACCGCGCCGGTCCTTGTCGATTTCTGGGCCCCCTGGTGCGGCCCCTGCCGGATCCTCGGGCCGATATTGGAAGAAGCGGTCGAGGAACGTCAAGGCGAGGTTCGTCTGGCCAAGGTCAACAGCGACGAGAATCCGAATCTCGCCGCGCGCTACGGCATCCAAAGCATCCCCACCGTTCTCGCGTTCATCAACGGCGATCCCGTGAACGGATTCATGGGGGCATTGCCAAAGGAAGCGATCCGCCAATTCATTGAAGAACTGATTCCCAAGGAGACGGATAAACTCGCCCGGAGAGCCGGAGAACTCGAACTGAAACAACGATGGGACGAAGCCCTGCAGTGCTATCGGGAGGCGCTCCAATCGGACCCGAACCATCCGGCTTCGCTGATCGGGCGGCTGGGGATCCTGATCCGCCTCGAGCGATGGGCGGAGGCGGAGGAGGCCTATCAACGCATGCCGGGGACCGTCCAGATGGATGACGAGGTCCAGCGTCTGAAAACCCGCTTGGATCTCGGCCGCGCGCTATCCGTCGGCCCGTCGATTCCGGATCTCCAGAAAAAATTGCAGGCCGAGCCGGCCGATCTCGAAGCCCGCGATCAACTCGCAGCGCTCTATGCCGCGAAGCGACAGTATCGCGAAGCCCTGGAGGAATGGCTGACGATCGTCAAGCGGGACCGGCGCTTCAAGGACGACGGCGCGCGAAAAAGGATGCTCCAGATTTTTGAACTGATCGATCCCCGCAGCCCGCTGGCCGAGGAATACCGCGAGAAACTCGCCCGCGCGATCTATCGGTGATCCGGCCGGATTGGAGAAGGAAAAGGTGTCGTGGTGACCTCAGGCAGAGTTGAGAGAATTCACGCATCGGTGCCGGGGAGGGCTCGATTTCATGTCCCGGCGCTCCGGCGGTCAAACGCGCTCAAGCGCTGGCTGGAAAGCGAACTCATCGGATCGTCCGGAATCGAGCGCGCTTCCGCCAGTCCCGCAACGGGCAACGTCCTCGTTTATTACAATCCCCCCGTGGGTCCGCAGAACGTCGCGGACCACATCCGCGACATTCTCGAAAGGTTCCCGGCGGCCGCGCGTTCAATGCCGGTTTTGGATCCCGCAACGGGCTCGTCCCCCGCCCCGCCGGTTCCGGCGTCGCGGCGTCCCGAATCCCCGGCTGAAACGTGGCATCGGCTTTCCGCGAGCGCGGCGCTGTCGGCGCTTGAGGCGAATCCGGCGGGCCTGGCCGCCGACGAAATCGCCGAACGGCTCAGGCGGCACGGGAGGAACATCCTTCCCGGAGCGGAGCCCGCCTCGGCGCTCGGCACCTTTGTCGATCAGTTCAGATCGCTGCCCGCCGCACTGCTGGTGGGCGGAGCGGCGCTTTCCTTTCTGACCGCGGGCGCGGCCGAGGCCTTTGTGATCCTGGGGGCCGTGGGGCTCAACGCCGTGATCGGATTCATGATCGAGCGTCGGGCCGAGACGACGATCCGATCGCTCAGGAGCCTCGTGCGTCCCCCCGCGTGGGTCATCCGCGACGGCGAAATCCGATCGATTGACGCGGAGCAGGTGGTCCCCGGCGACATCCTCGTTCTGAAGCGCGGGGCGCTGGTGCCGGCGGACGGGCGGATCATCGACGCGAACCGGCTGCGCCTGAACGAGGCGGCCCTGACGGGCGAGAGCATGCCGGTTCCCAAACAAGCGGAGGTTCTCCTAGGCCCCGAAACGCCCGTCACCGAGCGCTTAAACATGGTGTACCGGGGAACGTGGGTGAGCGGCGGCAGCGGTCTGGCGGTGGCGGCCACAACGGGAAAATCCACCGAGCTGGGGCGCATCCACGGGTTGGTCCTCCAGGCGGAGGAACAGGCCACTCCGCTGGAGCGCACGCTGGATCGCTTGGCCCGTCAGCTGGTCTTGATCAGCGGGGTGGTCTGCGGCTTCTCACTTCTCACCGGCCTTCTGCGAGGGTACGGACTGTTGGAGATACTCCAGGCCTCCCTCTCGATGGCGGTCGCGGCCATTCCCGAGGGTTTGCCGACGATCACGACCACGACCCTGGCCCTGGGCATTCAGAACATGCGCCGCCACCGCGTGATGATTCACCGCCTGGAAGCGGTCGAGGCGCTCGGTTCCATTCAGATCATCTGCTTTGATAAAACCGGCACGATCACGCTGAACCAAGTCACGGCGCTCGCGATTCACTCGGGGATGCGACGGATCGATGTGGTCCGCGGAAGCCTCACGGCCCGGGGAGCCCCGATCGATCCGCTCGAATGCGAGGAGGTGCTCCGATTGATGCAGATCGGCGCCCTCTGCAGCGATACCGACGTTCGCCGCGAAGGCGGTGAATGGGTTGTGAACGGTCCGCCGATGGACAACGCCTTGGTGAACCTGGCCCTCCGTGCGGGCGTGGATGTCCTTGAACTCCGCAGGAGCCATCCCGTTGTGGCGGTGCGACGGGGCTCCGCGCATCGGAAATACATGATGAGCGTCCACGTCAGCGGGGAAGCGGGATCCGACGGAGCCGGCCTGATCACCGTGAAGGGCAGACCGTCGGCGATCCTGACCCGGTGCGGCTGGCAGATCAAAGCGGGCAAGAGACAGCCCCTCGACGAGGAGGACCGGCGTCAGATCGGGATCGAAGCGGATCGCTTTTCGGCCGACGGCATGCGCATCGTGGGTCTCGCCTACCGGGAAGTCGATTCTCCAAGCCATCTTCCCGAAAAGGATCCGTCCGACCTCACGTGGGTTGGAGCGGTCGGTTTCGCCGACCCCATCCGGGACGGCGCCAAGGAGCTCATCAACGCCTTTCATGAGGCCGGCATCGCCACGGTCATGATCACGGGCGATCGGAGCGCCGCCGCTTATTCCATCGCCAAAGAAATCGGCCTCGCCGGCCGGGATCAGATCGAGATCCTGGACTCCACGCACCTTCGCAATCTTGAGCCGGAGGTATTAAGCGGGCTCACCGAGCGGGTGCATGTGTTCGCCCGACTCAGCCCGACACAAAAGCGGGAGATCGTTCTGGCGCTGCAGCGCAGGGGAAAAGTGGTGGCCATGACGGGGGACGGAATCAACGACGCGCCGGCGCTGAAGGCCGCCGACATCGGCATTGCCATGGGAAAAAGCGGCACCGCCCTGGCCCGCGAGGTCGCGGACGTCGTCCTGGAGGACGATCGACTTGAATCGATGATCATCGCCGTGCGGCAGGGACGCACCCTCTACGACAACATCCGCAAATCCGCCCGCTATCTCCTGGCCACGACGGTCGGGGAAATCATCGTGAGGTTCGCGGGAATCGCCCTGAATTTCGAACACCCCGCGCCGTTTCTGTGGGTCAATCCGATTTTCCCGGCGATGGCTTTGGCGCTGGAACCGTCGGAGCCCGACGTGTTGAAGCGTCCGCCCCGACCCTCGCAGCAGCCGATCATCGGGCCGGACGATCTAAAGAGAACCGCCTTCGAAGGGGGAATGATGTCGCTGGGGGTGCTGGGCGCCTACGGTTATGGATTGGCCCGCTACGGCCCCGGTGCTCAGGCCGGAACACTCGCCTTCCTGGGACTGTCTACGGCCCAACTCCTCCATGCGTTGAGCTGTCGTTCCGATCACAGCCGATTGTTCCTGACGGGCGTCGGGGGAGGACACCCACCCCTTCCCCCGAACCCTTATTTATGGCTCTCGATCGGCGGGACCCTGCTCCTGCAGGGTATCGGGCTGCTCATTCCAGGCGTGCGGAGTTTGCTCGGCTTCACCCCCATTTCGCTTCTTGACGGAGCGGTGATCGGCGCCGGCGCGGTGCTGCCGCTCCTGATCAACGACGCCGCCAAAGGAACGCCTCATAAGCGGCCTTCTTCATCCGAAGCCGTGATTCCCGGACCGGCCTTCGCACGATCGACGGTCAACCCAAACGGGGCGAATGGTTAAGGAGCGGGTCAAATTACGGGGAGATCAAGATCGGTTTAAACCTTGTAAATTTTGACCAGCGGTTGAAGAGCCGATCAAGAGGGAGGGATAAATTTGACGACGATTTTCCTGGACATGCCCGTGGGAGGAGGCCGAAGTTTCTTGAGTTCGGAAATGGCTTGAAGGGCGGACTGATCGAATTTTGGGTTGCCCGACGAATCCAAGAGCTGATATTTCAGGAGCTTCCCTTCATCGTCCACCTGAAGCTGAAAGACAACGGCCAGAGCCAAGTTCGACGGTAGATCGGGGGGTTGCTTATACAAACGCTGGATTTCGCTTGTTATCAGATCGACATATCCTGAAAACTTCCCTCCCGTTCCATTTCCGGAGGCAAAGGGATTTCCGAACCCGGGCAGTTGGACCGGCGCGGCGTGTTCCACGGGCGGAGGAGGAGCGCTTTTCGCCTCTTCCACCGGCGGAGGAGCAGCCTCGGGCTCGGCGGGCGGGGGCGGCGGTGGCTCGGGTTTGGGGGGTTCGGGCTCCGGCGGCTTGGGCTTCGGCGGCTCCGGTTCCCTCACATTCCGGATGTTGATTTTATAAATCGCCAAGAGTTCCTGTCCGAGCGACGTGGTGGCCAGCCAGACCAGCCCTCCCGCCAAAAGCAGGTGAAAACCGGCCACGATGATCAAGGTGGTCCCCAGCCTGCTTTTTTTCTTCTTGAAGCCGGCGTATCCGGGCACAGGGTCAGCTCCCCGGGTCGCTCAGGAGTTTGGTGGCCAGACCCACGTCTTCGATGGGCACTTTCTGCAACGCGTCCAATACCGCGACGACGTATTTGTACTCGACGTGCTCGTCCCCGCGGATGATGACGGGGAATTCACTCCCCTTGGCCTTCTTGAGGTCCCGTAAAATTCCCTCGAGCTCTCCGACCTCCACTTTTTGGTCGTCGAGATATATATCCCCCGTTTTTTTGATCGAAATCGCCCGCACCTTGTGCTCGTCGATGGTGGTGTCGTTCGGCGAGGATTCCGGAAGCTGCACCTCGATCCCCTGCAGCGCCGCCGTTGTCGTCAGGATGAAGACCACCAGTAACACCCAGGCCAGATCGAGCAGCGGCGTGATATTCAACTCGGCCACCGCGCCGTGAGTGGATTTGGAAAATCGTTTCATAATCGTCCTCCTCCCCGTTCCACGACGGACTATCTACACGGTTCCCGGGTGCGCGGTGCCGGTCAGGGGATAGGCTCCCTGCTGACCCGTTTGCGAATCCACACCGGGCATCGTTCCCGTTGAAAGCGGCGCATCCGTAATCTTATGGCTCAAATATTCGGTGGCCAATACATTGTCCAGGTGCGCGGCGAAATTATCCATCTCGATCGTGATCTCCCGGATCTTGGTGACGAGATAGTTGTAGCAAAAAAGAGAGGGAATCGCGATTGAAAGACCGACCACCGTGTTGATCAGGGCCGCCGATACGCCCGGCGCCATGGCCGTCAAGCTGGCCTGCTGGCTGCGCGCGATGCCCGCAAAGGTATCCATGACCCCCCAGACCGTTCCGAGCAATCCGACAAAAGGACCCCCGCTGATGGCCGTCGCCAAAATGATCATGCCCGATTCCAGGTTTACGGTGGTTTCCCCCATCCCGCGCTCGATGGCGATGCGGACCGCGCTCATTCCATGGAGAGGAATTTTGTTTCCGTATTTGTTCAACTGACGCTTCAGCTCGTCGCAGGCTTCCCGGTAGACATCGAAGAGGGATGATCCTTCCAGCGATTTTTCCTGGGTGGATATCTCCAGAGCGGAATTTCCGGCGGAGTAAAGAGACAGAAACTGGGCATTCCGTCTCCGCGTCTTTCTCAGCTGCCGGAACTTATTAATGATGACCGTCCAGCTCACCAATGAAAAGATCAAAAGGGCGATCATGATGATCTGCCCCTCGAGCGTCGAGTGCTTTAAACTGAAAGCAAGTCCTCCCAAATGTCCCATATCGATCTCTCCTAAGCGATTCCTGATGGTTTCGGGTTGTCCGGTCGAAGGATCCCGGACTCACAGCCGGGGATGCGCTCGGTTCGGATTCAATTCTGATTTTCATCGACATCCACTTCAATGGTGACGCCCTTCTTAAAGCTAAGGGTCTCGAAAACATTCCGACCCCGCTTCCCCTTCCGGCCGTCGTCCCGCTTCTTGCCGTTATCCGCCTCCTCCTGCGACCCCGCCGTCGCCGCGGCTTCCGTCACGGTATCCTGGGCCGATGCGACCGCCGTCGAGGTCGCCGCCGTCGAGGTCGTCGAGATCGATCCGGTGGAGCCGGTGAGACCGCCCAAACCGGTGTTCGCCCCCGATGGAACGGTCGGAACCGCGGTCGGCGGGGGGGTTGGAACAATGACGGGGGGCGGAGAGGAAACAAGCGTATTCCCGCCCACACTCCCTCCGACCGGTCCCGTAATCGCGGTTTGATCCCCCACGATTTGATCGACGTTGACCGTCACGACGCCCTGGACCGTCCCGCCCTGAAGGTCCAGGTTTTTCGCGTCGATCGTAATCGTCCTGCCCCGTATGCCGGCGGGCGGGACGATCACGTTTCCCGAAGGCGCGTCGAGGACGATGTCGCCGAGTTTCAAGTCCTTGATATAATCGGCCTTGATATTTTCGTACTCCGCCGTCGCCGCCTGGACGGCTTTTCCGACCTGGGTAGTATAGTCCGCGTTGAGTTGATCCACAATTTTGTCGACCATGGCCTGGTACTGTTGAACCTGGGCCTGGTATTCAGCCTTGTATTCGGCCTTGTATTCCGCTTCGAGGACGGACGTGTCGTGTCCGAGAATCGTTTGTTTTGAGATCTCCGTCTGGAGCGACTCCAGACCGAGTGTCATCGTAAACGTAAACGGCGGCACGACCAGAGTCGGAGGAAGAGGAATGACCGGGGCGGGCGGAGGCGGGAAGGGAGGCAGCGGGTTTGGATCCAAGGGACTGAACGTAAATATCCCGCTCCCGGGAACCTTGTAATCCAAGTATGTTTTGATGACGTTCCCCTGATCATCCGTCAGTTCATCCACAAAGATGAACTCCACCAGTTCGTCCTTGCCGCCGCTCCCGGCGTTGATGTTTCCTTCCGTCGAAGTGATATGGATGTCTCCGCCGCCGAACGTGGCCACTCTCGATTTATTGACGTTGACGTCGCCCGTCGCGGTAATATCGATCTCTCCTCCTCGAAGGGTCATCAAGCCCAGATACGTGCCAAACGGGGAAACCCCGGACGATTGGTTGGTGCCGATGTCGACGCTACCGCCGACGGGGCTGTCCGGCCCGTTGAGCCCGTGGACCTGGATCGCCGCTCCGTTGTAGGTGACGATCCGGGACTGGGTCATTTCAAGGTTCCCGCCCACCGCGATTTCCAGCAGACCCTTTGGAACAATATCGTCGGTCGGGATGTTGGTGTACCTCTGGTCGATGCCCTGACTATCCGCCAGATTAATGTTCCCGCCGGCCGACACAAACCCGCCGCCCGTCCCGATGAAATGCAGCCCGCTGACACTCCCCCCGGTCGGCGTCATATCGATGTTCCCCGCGGCGCCGACCGTCGCCTGGACGCCGTCGGGAACCGAGAGCGTCGCGACGAAATTGGTGATGTCGGCTCCCGATTGCACTGTCACCTGTTTTCGCAGGGTCGGGCTGTAAAAATCCAGAGTGAGATTATTGATATCCCCGGTCGCCGTCTTGAATGAAACCGGAATCACATCGTTCGAAACATTCGGGGCGGGCGTGTTCAACAGCGGGGTCAGCTCACCGACCTGCAGGCCGAGCAGGGCGTTCGGATCGGCCGGAACCAGTTTCAGGGTGGGAGGAATGCCATTGACCGGGATGCCCTGAATCGTATCTTGCGCAAAGAAGTCAAGGCCGCCGGTCGGAGAAGGCCAGAACGTGAGACCGGCTTCGACAAAGATGCTCCCTTGAGGCGCGGTCGCACTGAATGAAGCGGGATAATATTGTCTCAACTGAACCAGTTCCGGGCTTTTTTCTCCGTCGGTGACGAGGGGCCGCAGATGGATGTCCCCGTTCGTCGCGGTAAGGCTCACCGCATTGCTTGGATCGGCCGTTAACGCCCGGTTCCCATAGTTTCCATCGACTCCTTCGGACAGACCCTTGTCCTGGACAAGCCCAAGATAAACCGACTGGCCTGCGGTCACATCCACCTCCCCCTTCCCGAGCGTCAGGTTTACATAGTTATCGGCCGCGCCGAAATTTCCGCCCACGGTGACATGGGCCTGACCGTTCGACATAAGAAACCCGCCCAGGAAATCGCCGCCGGCCCTGATCGTCAAGGTACCGGGTACATCCGTGTCCAAACGAAAACCGCTGTATAACAGAAAAGAGTTGTCAAAGGTGCTCGGCGCGATGATATTCCGGCCCGCCTGAATCGTCATGCTGCCCCCGTATCCCGTCCCCACGGTCGAGTTGGAAAGAACAATATCCCTTCCGGCCGTCGCCGAGATGTTCCAGGGGGCTCCGCCGTTCAGCCCGGAAGGATCATTGATGATGAGCGTATCGTTGAATCGGAGGTCGTTCCCCGCGGTGAAGGTGATTTTTCCCCGCGACCCGGGCGCGACGGACCAGCCGCTCAGATCCGTGAGGACGCCCGTCACGTTGATGTCGTGATCGGCCTGGAAATCCAGTTCCGTCAAACCGCTGAAGGGGTCGAAGTCATCCTGTGTCACCGTGAGATCATAAGGGTCCAGAAGAAACTTGCCCCCGCCGTATCCCGGAATCGCTCCGCCGCGAACGCTTCCTCCCAGCGTCAGGTCGTGACCGCTCAGTTCGGCCGAGCCGCCGTCCCCCCCTCCCGCGCCGCCGGAAACATCGATGACGGCGCCCGGATCGAACCGCGACGTTCCGTGACTTTTGTCCGACGTCGCGACGATCGTGCCCCCGTTTGATACCCCCTCGTCGGATCCTTTCGCCGATGTGACGCTGCCGTCGGACAGAGTCAACTCATCGCTTGCAAAAAGTTCGATCCGCCCTTCCTTTTCACGAACGCTGTCGGCCTGGATGAGCCCTTCCTGGTTGATGACGCGGGCATAGATGTTAACGTTCCCTCCGTCGGCAATCAGGTCTTCGAGGTTGACCGCCTCCCCGGTCGGATTTTTGACCTGGACCAGAAATCCCCGACCGTCCGGGCGGTCCGTCAGATAGGCCACCGTTCCGGCCGCCAGGACGATCTGTCCCTCCGGGCTCCGGATGAGACCGTTGTTCTCCACGTTCGGCGCGAAAAGATAGACGTACCCTCCCGAACCGGTTTCGATCGTCCCCGCGTTCTTCACCGATCCGGCGGCGGCCGTTCCGTTGAAGAGATATTTTCCCGCGAGAAAATTCCCATCGCTCAGGTTCAGAGAAGACGCGACCAAGCCGTTCACGTTGACCTGAGCGCTCGGGCCGAACATCACACCGTTGGGATTAAGAAGAATGACGGAGCCGTTGGCCTGAAGCGATCCGAAGATCTGGCTCGGATTTGCGTCGAAGATCCGGTTCAACGCGATGGACTGGGCCGTCGGCTGAATGAAGCGGGTGACCTCATTGGGCGCGATATTGAACTGCTGCCAGCTCAGAATTGCTTTGGGGGTTGTCTGATTGATGGTCACGACCGAAGTCCCGACGCCTGAAACTGCGGCCCCGCCGTTCACCACGGTCGGCCCCAAGGGATTCGCAAGGGTCGTTTCGGGAAAAAGCAGGGATGCGCATAGAAGGAAGACGAGGATCCAGTTTTCGGACATGGCCGTACGTCTAAAATCCACATTTTGCATTCCCCTCATGGCGAAGACCCCCACGTGTTAAAACATCACTTTGAGAGAAAAATGAATAAAATAATCCCCGGCCCGGGTAACGGAGGCATCCTTGAGCGCCCGGGCAAAATCCACGCGTCCCTGAAAATAGTCGGTCACTTTCAACCGAACGCCAAAACCCGCGCCGGCAAGCTGTTGACGGTTGAGTTGACCGGGAGGGGGCTTCAGGGTACGGAGGTAGGCCTCATCGTAGAATACGGTAAACATCAGGCTCTCCTTATAAGGATTGGGACGGACGATCGGAAATGTTGGAGAAAGAAATTCCAATGTCCAGCGGAAGCCATCGTCTCCCAAGGCCTCGCTTTCCAGATAACCGCGCACCGAGTCCACGCCTCCCGCAAAATATTCTTCGGCCGGTATCAAGGGCCCGTTCGCCCACTGCCCGTCGGCCTTCAAGGACAGAGCGGATCCCTTTGGGAGATCCTGCAACCGCTCCAGACCTCCCTGAAGGATGAGAAAAGTCCCGGTCGAACCCTCGCGGTTGCCGGGATGGTTGATGCGATCCGATGGATCGCCTCCGAAATCCTCATTGCCTCCCCCCGGCACCATCCCCGCCACATATCCTTTGGCCGTTAAGGAAATCTTCATCGTTCCCACATCGTCAGGATAAACCAGCGTATCGTTGATCGAGAGGGGCGCATAATTGACCCGATCGCTTACGACCGCCGTCCCCAACCCACCAGGAAAGCTGGCCGTGCTCTTATCCAAATGTTTATAATCAAGACCCAGGATGATTTGCTCGGACAATTTTGTGCCGGTATCGAGTGGAATGACATACCGGGTCCCCCCGATGTCGGCATTCCCGGGGATGTTGATATTTCCCGATGAGGTTGACACGGTTCCGGCGGATAACTGCGACTTGCTTTGGGAGAGTGCGCCATAAAAAACAGCCGTTCGACCGGACTGTTTCAATGGTACGACATAGCTCAATCCGTAAACCCGAACCCGTCCCCAATCCTGGGGCGTTTGAGTCGTCTGAAAGGTCAGGATCTGGTCCCGGTTAAAGAGGTTCGTATATTGGATCGCGCCGTTCAGGCGCTGTTCCGGCGTGTCGGGCGTCCCCTGATTGTTCCATTCAATACTTTCATGAAGCGGAAGCCGATCCTTGACCGCCAATTCGAGATCGACGGTTCCGGGTTTCTGCCCGAGCACGAGAGCCGGTGTGATTTGCAGGTCCGGATTGGAGTTGGCCATATTCAATTCCCTCAGGAACGTCGGCTCATAAATCAAGATGTTCTCTTTTAAAGAGGGCAGCCTCTCGAAAATCGTCTTCTTGGAAAAATACCGGTTCCCGACCACACGAATCTCGCCCAGCCTGCTTTCGATCACCGTGAGACGAACGACCCCGTTTTCGATGGTCTGCTGCGGGACGGTCACGATCACGGTGGGGTACCCGGCTTCGCGATAAGCCTTCTCCAGCGCGGAACGGGCCGATTCCACATCCATCATGCGCTGTTTCGGCCCCAAATAATTCGAAACGATCGCTTTGACTCTCTCCGAAGGCAGAACCGAATTGCCATCGACCTGATAGTCGGTAACGGCAAAGGTGATCTCCGCGGGATTTTGGACCGGGGGTGCCTGTGCCGCCGGCTCATTGGGCGCCTGTCCTTGCGTCTCTTGCGGCGGTTTGGGCGCTTCCTGGGGCGCGGGCGCCGCTTCCCCCGTCCCCTCGTCCGCGCACCATGCCGAATGGGATCCGGAGAAGAGGAAACAAAGCAACCAAATGATCGGCAGGAGACCTTTCAACCTCCGGTCTCTCCGTCGGAAGGCCCGGCCTCCGCGCCTGGAAGATTGTCGGTCTCTTGGAGTTCTTTGAGAATCTGCATCGCTTCGGGATCCGCCTCGACCACGGGTTTCAGCCAGGCGATCAGGATACGGCGGGTCTCCGGATCCGGTTCGTTTAAAATTCTATTCAAAACCTCTTGCCGTTGAGACCGCTCCTCGTCCCGGTGATCGGCGGCGTCACCCGGACTGTTCAGATCCGACAGGTACGGGGCATGACGCAAAAGAATCTGTTGGACGGCCGCGGATGGAGGAATCGCGCTGTCTTGATTCCGGGCATACCCGTCCGGAACGGGACCCGCCGGCCCGGAATTCTGCCGGCCCCCGGCCGATGGTGAAAGCGCGCCGCGTTGATCCTGGGCATACCCGCCCGGATTGCGCCCTACTCGGACGGAATCCTGTCGGACGACGGCACCGGAGGGAACTTGTTCATCGGAGCCGCACCCACCCAGGGGGAAAAACAGCGCGCAGCAGGCCGCCAGCGAAACGGCGGCGAGGATCGTTTTAGTGAACATTTTTCCCCTTCTCCCTTTTATACTCGAGCCCGTTTCCGAATGGCGGAATCGTGCTCTCTTTAGATTATCTGGATATCAAGAATTGATTAAATTTCTGTAAACTCCCGTTGAAGATCGCAAGA
Source organism: Nitrospiria bacterium (assembly GCA_035517655.1). Lineage (NCBI taxonomy): Bacteria > Pseudomonadati > Nitrospirota > Nitrospiria > Nitrospiria bacterium. Next base: position 42,402 of record DATIYJ010000029.1, read on the forward strand.
AGAGCGCGCGCGAGCCCTTTCAGCCGCTTCCGGAATCGCACGAGCCGGGATTGACGAAGCGTCATGGATTCCGTCAACCGCTCGATGCGGTCGGCCACATCGCCAAAACCGCGTTCCATGAATCGCACCCGCTGAAAACAATCCAGAGCTTCTTCGATCTTCCCCTGCTCTTCCAGAACGCATCCCATTTCATAACGCACACGAATGACCTCCCGGCCGGGCGCGGAATAATCCGACAAGGCTCTTCTGAATAATTTCAGGGCCTCGTCGCTTCGACCCGCCTCCCGGTGGCAAAGGCCGGCCAGGAACGAGGCCTTCATCCAATAGGCCGGGTCCTCCGCGGCTTTTTCAAAGAAGGGAACGGCCTCGTCCCGCCGGCCCGCTTCCTTCAATTCCATCCCTTTTTGGTAGGCCATGCCGGAAGCTTTTCCCGAAGCCTCGGCCGACCCGGACCGTTCCGACCGATGAGTCGGCCATTCGCCGTTCCCCTCCTGATCCCGAACCGGGCGCTCTCTTCCATTCAGAAAGGAGGTTAGACCGCTATCTTTGACAAAGGGAATGATTCTCCCCGCGATCCGGTCCGAAGCCGCCTCGGCCACCAGCCGGGCCGAAATCCTCTCGGCCTGTTCCGCGAATCCGTAAACAAGAGAACGTTCGCAGGCCTGATTGATCAAGCGAGGAACGCCCCCCGAAATGCGATAGATCAGGGAAAACGCCTCCTCTTCGAACAGCGGAATTTCTCTCCCGGCGGTTTTCACGCGATGATGGATATACCGATCGGTTTCTTCCGCATTCATCGGTTCCAGGTGATACTCCGCGTCGATCCGCTGAGCGAACTGGATCATGTCGGACCGGCGCAAGAGATCCCGGAGGCCGGGCTGCCCGGAAAGAACGATCTGCAGAATCGGGTCCTTGCCGGAATTCATGTTCGACAACAGCCTCAGTTCCTCCAGCATGGAGGGTTCCAGATTCTGAGCCTCGTCCACGACCAGGACCACCCGGCGTTTCAGGGCATGTTCCCGGTCCAAGAACTCCGCAAATTTTCGGTGGACGGATGCCTGATCCCGGCTCCGGGGCCGCAGATTAAAGATCCCCATCATCCACGGCATCAGGCTCTGAAAGTTGCCATGGGTGTTCGAGATCAGACCGATGGTGAGCTCCTGTCCGGCTTCGCCCATCATCTTGCGCAACAGCAGGCTTTTGCCGGTCCCGATCTCGCCGGTAATGACGATGAACCCGGATCGATTAAAGAGGCCGTATTCCAACAAACTCAGAGCCGCGCGATGGTTGGAACTGCGGTAAAAGAACTCGGGATCCGGAATAAGAGAAAACGGTTTCTCGCGAAATCCGTAAAACGATTCGTACATAATCCTCCTGACCTCGGGAACGCATGGATGGACAACCGGGCCACATCCCGTTGGTTGTTCCTAGCTTTTATTCAAGACCGTTCCGATCAAGGGAACTTCTTTGATCAGATGCAATGCTTTTTCGATTTCCTCCCTCTTGGTCCGCCCCGCCTCGACGACCAACAACAAGGCGTCGAGGTAGGGAGAAAAGGCCAACACATCGGCCGACCGGAGGAGCGGGGGGAGATCGAAGAGGACCAGCCTTTCCGGGTAGCGGTGCTTTAACTCCGCCACCAGGGCGGTCATCTTCGGCGACGTGAGCCGTTCGGTCGAATCATGAATTTTCCGCCCCCCCGGGAGGAGAACGAGACGTCCGAGACCCGGATGGACCAGGAGCGACTCGACGGGAATATCGTCCAGCAGATATTCGGCCAGCCCCCGGTCCGGCCCGATTCCGAGGACGCCGTGCACGCCCGGGTTTCGCAAATCCGCGTCGACCAGGAGAACCGTCTGACCCGCCTCCATCGCCAGACTGATCGCCAGGTTGATCGCCGTCACCGTTTTCCCTTCGCCCTCTCCCGGACTCGTCACCCCGAGCATACTCCAGCCGTTTTCCCGCATCCGATGAAGGACCTGTGTCCGAAGAATTTTATAGGCATGGACAAACTCGTTCTCTTCAAAGGCCGCGAGGATCCGCCGCTCCCGCATATGGGAGAGCGGCACCTCCACCGAACGCGTCCGGGTATAGATGATGCGTTCCGAGGATCTTACCGGCGAATACGGGGGGCCGGTAAGGGTCGAGGGCCCCTCTTTTTCTCGTTTCTCTTTCACTCGATCGAGTGCGAGCTGTATCTTGTCCATATTCACTCCGATGCCTTTATCCGACCCCAAGCTTCCGCAGAACGACGAACCAGAGGACATCCAGGGGAACCCATAGGAGATGAATCGTCATCAACGAAATAACCAGAAGACCGATGCTTCCTCCGATCAGCCGTCTTTTGATCCGAAGGGACCGTTTCCGGTCTTCCGTATTGGGCATGTAGGGAATGACCGCCAGCGGGGGCGCCTGACTTACCGTGCCCAGCGTCTGCGCGGTATGGACGGAATGGTCGAGACTTTCCGCCGCCGCTCCGTAGCCGATGCCGCCGGCGGCGGCCAGCACGAGACTGAGAAAAACGATGACGGGCCGTTTCGGCTTTTCCGGTTTTTCGGGAAGGGCCGGGGGATCGATCAGGGAAAAACGCTCCCCTTTGCGCTGGTCTTCCAAAACCTCCGAGACCTGGGCTTCCACCAATTTGGACCGGATCTCACGGTATTTCTCGACGGAGTTATCCCGGTCGCGGGTCAGGTCCAGGTACACCTGCTCGATCATGGGAGTTTCCTCCAGCCGATGCGAAAGTTCCTGGGCGCGGGCTTTCATTTCCGCCCGCGTGGCCTTCATCGCGTCCAAATCGTGTATGGCCGATGAAAGTTGGGATTGGGTCAGGATGTAGGCCGGGTTTTCGGGCGGAACCGCCGCCGGTTCTTCCGGCGTCGTCTTCGCCTGGGCGATCTCTTTTTCAAGGGAGGCGATGATCTTTCGGTAGCGGACGACATCGGGATGGTCTTCCCCATACCGCTCCAAAAGGCCGGACAGGTTCGCACGGGCGTCGGTGATCTGTTTGGAAAGTTCGTCCGCGTCGCTTCCCTTTCCGACCTCTTTCTCGAGCGCATCGATCTCCCGCTTCATCTTGATCACATCGGGATGCTGCGCCGATAAATAGGACGCGCTGCTCGCATACTGAGCCCGCAGGGCTTTAAGCCTTTCTTCCCGGTCCAGGATGCGTTCCCCGGAGGCGGTGATGATCGGCGTGTTGGGTTTCAGGGTCGCCAATTGTCCTTCGAGAGAAATCTTCTTTTCTTCGAGCGAACGGACTTGTTGATCCACATTGATCAGCTCCTGGTCGACCTGATTCAACAACTGCATGTTCAGCTGCGTCAGTTCGGGCAAGGCCCCCTGGGCGCGCTCCTTGAAGACCGAAATCTTTTTTTCCAGTTCCTTAATATGGCCGGAGAGTCGTTGGGCCTGGCCTTTGAGAAACACCGTCGTTTCCTGGGCGTTGCGTTCACGGGTTTTCAGATTCTCGGACAAGAAAAGACTGGTCAGCTCGTTGGCGACCTTCTGGGCCAATTCCGGGGTTTCCCCGTCATACGCCAGGGTGAACGCGATGGTGGCGTGCGTCGGCTGGCCGGTGCGGCGGTCCACGACCTCCGCGCTGATCACCTCGATTTTGATGTCGTCCACGAAACGCTCCAGCACGTCTTCCGTCGTGCTGCGCCGGCGCAGGCCGGAATAAAGCCCGTATTGTTCCACGATCTTCCAGAGGTTGGAGCGGGTCATGACTTGGTGTTTGATGGTTTCGATGCGCTGATCGGCATAGCTGGTTACGGTGGATCGCACCAGATCCGTGGGGACCTCCTGTTCCTCGATCAGAATGGTGGCCGTGGAGCGATAGGCGGACGGCAAAAGGAACGCCACCAGGATGCCCAGGATAAAGAGCACCGCCGTGGGCGCTAAAATTTGAATTTTTCTCCTCTGAAAAAGGTCCAGATATTCTCGGAGGTCTTTCTTCTGATCATCCATCGAACGTAAACCCTTTCATGCTCTTTTCACCGGACTGCGTCAGGGCCCTGTCCTTACCGGGAAATCGCCATCCGAGGCCCGTTGTACGTCGTGATCAGAAAAACGGCATTGGAAATCGCCCGGCCGGGCGCGTTATAAACCGCCTGTTCGGCATAACGGTAAGAAACCCCCGAGGACCAGCGTTCGGCCCACTGCCAATCCCAGCGTTGCTCGATCTTATCGTAGCGGCTGTTCGGGACCAGCCGATCCGTCCGAAGCGGCCGGCTCAGGTAAGAGTCGACGGCCAAAGAGGCGGTCAGTTTTGTCGTCATCGTTTTTCTAAACAAAAAATTAAGATGATTGACTTCGACCAGGTATCCGATGCCGCTCGGGTGGGTTTCCCGGCTGAACCCGCTTTGAACATGGACGGTCTCGAATTCCTTCTCAAGATCGATCTGGCCCACCCATCCCCGTCCGCGATCCCGCCGTTCGGAAAGGGTTGTTTGATAGATCGATGTCGTGCTGCGGATCCCCGCCGTCGCGTCCCCGTGAAACGTCTCGGAAAAACGATGCGTCAAACCCGCCTTGGCGCCGTATTCCAACGACCGGAAGTCCGCCGTCAGCGCCTGGTAGGTCGAATAATAAGAACTCACGGTGGCTTGATCCCGCTCGGAGCTCTGGTACACCGCCTGGACCGTTCCCAGGTGGGTCTGGTAGTCGACCAGACTCGGACTCGCGTAAAGGGCGTCGGAGAAATCGTACTCGGCATGGAGCGTGAAATTTTCAGTCAGGGAACCGATCCATTTGGGATTCAAGGTGAACAGGTCGCGTCGCGACCGATTGAGCACCTGGCCGGTTTCGATCAGTTCGCTCGTCAAGGTCAGATCGCGCGTGTACGAACTTTGTAATTCCAAGCTGTTTCGCTCCATTTGATAACGGCTTGAGACGGTGTAGTACTGATCGGTCGTGTCCAAATCCTTTTGTGTAAAATAGCGCGTGAGATTCACCAAAAGATTCCCTTGAAGCTCGAACGGCTCCGTGCGCACCCCGAGATTTAAACTTGGGGATAACGTGCTCCCCGTCGCCGGATGACGAACGGGAAGCAACAGGGGGTTATCGTCGTATGCCCCGTTCAGGCTCACCGAGGGTTCCATCGACCATTCGGCCGCGGCCGCCTCCTTAGAAAAAACAAGCAAAACCGCCAGAACCCATCCACCCGATCTTCTCCAGAGCGGCCGCATGATGAATTAAGAACCGGGCGTCGTGCCATCCGGTGTTCTCCTCGACTTCTTCACGGCACCACGATCACGTCCCCCCTTTGAAGGAGGATGTTCTGCTCCAAGTGCTTCCCTTTCTTGATGTCGCCGTAGCGGAAGGAAAAAGTCCGCTGCCCCCCCGGTTCCGAGTGGAGGACCTCGATCCCGTTTTCCGAGGCGAACGGCGTCATGCCCCCCGCCAGACTGAGGGCCTGCATGACATTGGTGTAATGACCGACCAGGTATTCCCCGGGGCGATTTACTTTTCCGACCACGTATATTTTATAGCTGTTCACCTTGGTCACGGCGACCGAGACGGTCGGGTCGGGGATGAACGGTGAAAGACGCTCCCGGATATCCTTTTGGAGTTCCTCGGCGGTCCTTCCCTCGGCCTGCACCTCCCCGATGAGCGGAAACGAAATCATCCCGTCCGGCCGAACCAGCGCCTCCCGGGTCAGGCTTTCGTCCTTCCAAACGGAAATCTGCAGCACATCCTCCGGTCCCAGGCGGTACTCCGATTTTGCGGAAACCACCCCCGCATCCGATTCGGCGCCCGCCAGGATCGGAAGAAGGCTCAACGCCACCGATGCAACGATGACCCCTATGGTTTCCAGCCCTCTCAAACGTCACTCCCCCGCTTTGTCCTCATCCTTTGATCTGGGCCAGCGTCGTCCGGGCCTCCTCGATGCCGGGAAAAGACCGGGCGGCATGAACCGCCTTGGCCAGATACCGCTTGGCTTTATCCTCATTTCCCGCTTTGTAATACGCCATCCCGAGATGGTAATAGAGGATCGGACGATCGGGCATCCTTGTTTCGATCTTTTGAAACACCCGTACTCCGTCCTCAACCCGGCCCATTTTCACGTAGACCCATCCCAAGGTATCCAAAAAAAGCGGATTGGGGGCATTCTTCTCGAAGTCCCGGCTTAATGCGAGCGCGCGATCCAGACTCTGAGAGTCTCCGCGGCGCTCCGTCAGCAACGAGGCCAAATTGTTGGCGGCCACCAGGGCTTTGGGGTTCTTTTCCAGGACTTTTTCGTAGAGTTGAATCGCCCGGTCGGTTTGTCCGATCTGCGTTTGGGCCGAAGCGAGGAGCACTTGGAGCTGTTCCGATTTCGGATTCGCTTGAAGACCTTTTTCCAGGACCTGCGCCGCCTCGGACGGCCGGGCTTGAAGAAGCTTCAAGTTCGACAGGTCGATCCAAGGGGTGACCCAATCCGGTTTGATCCGGATCCCTTCTAAAAACTCGTGCTCCGCTCCGGTCTGATCCTTCTGCAACACTAAAATCTCACCCAACATTCCATGGGCGTAGGGTTGTTCGGGATGAGCGGAAATCAACTTCCGAAGTCGATCGATGCCTTCTTGCTTTTTCCCCTGGGCCAGCTCGACCTGCATCCGTGCAAACAAAGGTTCGGGTGCGTCCGGTCGAAGGCTCATGGCGCGTTCATAGGCCTTGGTCGCTCTCTCCCATTGCTTGCGCGCCTGGCCAAGATTTCCCTCCGCCATGTCCCCCGGGAAAGGGTCGCCGCCGGCCGCTTGAATCCGGGTGAGTGTCGCCTCGGCGCCGCGCCATTCCTGGTCCCCCATTTGCAGGGTCAACATCATTCCCAAGGTTTCAATGTCGTTCGGAAGCTCTTTGAGGATCGCTTCCAGGCGTCCGCGGGCGGCCTCGCGGTTTCCCTCTGCGGCATCCAAGCGGGCCAGGGCCCGACGGGCGTCAAACTGCCGGCCATCCAATGCAACGCCTTTCTCCAAGCTTTCACGGCCCAGGTGCTCCTCGCCCGCCAGCAGGTAGGCCTGTCCTAACAAGACATGGACATCCGCCCTTTCGGGCTGATCCTTGAGCACGCTCCGGAAGGCCTGAACGGCGTCCCGGCCTTCTCCGTCGAGCAGCGAGATCTTGCCTTCCAAAAGCAGGGCGTCAGATGAGCGGGTATTTTTCTTCAACACTTCCTGCAGGCGCTTATCCGCCGCGTCCCGTTTTCCTTCGGCGAAATCCAATTCGGCCAGTTTCACCCGGGCGTCGAGCCCTTGGGGACGATCTTCCTGGTCGTCCGCGATCCGTTCGTAGACTTTCCGGGCTTCATCGGGCTCATGGGCTTTTTGGTATAGCTGTCCCAAGGCAAACTGAAACTTGGCGGCCTCGCCCGATTTTTTGATCGCTTCCAGAAGAACCGCTTCGCCTTCTTTGATCCCTTTGTGGGCGGTCACAAACTCGGCAAGGCCCAGCCAGCCCTGATCGTTGTCCGGATCCAGACGGATCGCTTTTCTCAAGGTCGTTTCGGCCTTGTCCAACTCATGGTATTGTTCGTAGAACCCCGCCAGTCTTAAGCGGTGTTCAAAAACATGCGGTTCCACCTCGACCATTCTTTGAAAAAGAGGCTCCGCCTCGTCTTTTTTATCCAGATGGACCAGGATGTTCCCAAGGTTGCTGAGCAGGACGATGTTGTTGGGATTCGCTTCAACCGCCCTTCGTAAAATTTTCTCGGCCTCTTCCGGCCGCTGTTGACGGGCATAGAGGGCCGCCAACAGGCTGGCCGCATCCGGCTCCTTGGGATGAAGCCGCAGCACGTCTTCGGTCGCCCTGATCGCCTCCCCCACCTTCCCGTCGCGCACCATAAGAGCCGCTTTCAGGATCTCGGCCTGGGCATCGCCGGGATATTTTTTCAACACCCTATCCGCCATCTCCGCGACCTTGTCCGACATTCCGGCATCCAGATAGTATCGCCCCAGTTGGATCAAGGTCTCGCGGTGATCCGGATTGATTTCCACGACCCGGAGATAGTAGCCGAACGCCTCCTGCCAGTTTTTTTCTTTTTCTTCCACCTGGGCATACATGAAATAGGCGTCGGGATCCTTGGGATCAATCTTTAAGACATTGCGCAGCGCCACGCGGGCCTTCGGCCAGTTTCCATCCTGCATGTACTGCTTCGCCCGCGCCGTGTATTCGGCCTTTCGGGCCTCCGGGCTGCCGCACCCGACGACAGCCGCCAGGATCAGCAGCGGGACCGCCGTCCAGATTTTCATTCGCATCGTCTCGCTCCCTCGTTCCACAAAATACGCCACACCCAATCCCCTTCTACGTTGCCCAGGCCCGGACCCCAAGAATCATCAGAGACCAGAGCACCACCATGCCCAACAGGTTCAACCGATTCGAAAGCTTGACCAGAAGCAGCTCATACGCAAAAAAAAGGACGACAAGTTTCAACACGAGCAGGCCGAGAAGGATCTCGCCCAGGCGCATATCGGAGAGGCTCGGGATGATCATCGCGACCAGCAAGACGAGAAAATCGAGCGGCGTGACCCGGAAAGAGGCCTCCCGATTCAGTTGAATGGCGATCAGGACCGACACCGCCATCAACACGAAGAAAAGGTTCACCGTCGTATGGAGCGAGCGGCCGGCGGCGGGGAAACCCCGCTCGCTCAGGTAAATCAAAAATGAACCCACCACATACAAGCCCAGACGGATCAGAAGCGGGATCGCCCGGCGGAAGGTCAGGAAGCCGCCGAGTAAAAGGCCGAACAACAGGACCGCAAATAATCCGAAATCGGCCGGGATCTGATGGGGGACAAAAGCGCCCAATCCCAAAAAAAGAAGCACCCCCGTCCCCAAAAACCAAAAGGAGATTTCCGCCAGAAAACGCGACTCCTTGATTCGTCGCATCAGGAGCACCGAAATCGAACGGTCCCGGGCCGGCCGCCCCCAATGGAGTCGACCGCGTGCCACCAGCGCGGAAAAAACAAAAACAAGCACCGCAAAAAAACCATACACGGCCAACAACTCGGCGTCGTCATGCCAGCGCATCAGGTAGGCCAGGCCGATCATCGTCGCCTGAAGGACGTAAATAATCACGACGGCCTCGTGATGGAAAAATCCGACCGATAAAAGCTTGTGGTGGATATGATTTTTATCCGGGAGAAAGGGGGACCGACCCGCGGCAAGGCGGTGGCCCATCACCATGAGCGTATCCAGCACCGGCAAACCGATAATGAGAAGGGCCAGAACCGGGCTGAACGGCGATCGAGAGGGATCGCTCAGCATAACGGCGGAAACGCCCGCGGAAAACCCGAGGAATTGACTCCCGCCGTCCCCCATGAAAATCTGCGCCGGATAGGTATTGAAGCGCAAAAATCCCAGAACGCTGCCGAGCACGGAGAACGAAATGATCATCACAACGGGGTCTCCCGAAAGGTAGGCCAGGTAGGCCAGCCCCGCGAAGCTGAGGAGACAAAGTCCCCCGGCCAGGCCGTCCAGTCCGTCCGACAGATTGATGGCGTTCGTGATGCCCAGCAACGCCACGACCGTCAACGGGGCGGCCAGCCACGGCAGGAAACCCGTCCCATCCAGAAAAGGGATGCTTTTCAACCGGATGCCTCCGTATCCCACCGCGATCAGGATCGCCAACAGTTGCACCAGAAACTTCGACTTGAAACCGAGACTCGCGCGGTCGTCCCACACCCCGAAAAAAAGAATGACCACCGCGCCCATCAGATACGAAAAAGCCTCCCGATCCATCGGCGCAAAGATAAGAATCGATGTCAAGGCGCCGGCGGCAAACGCAATCCCCCCCACCCGCACGACCGGCGCGTCGTGCATCTTCCGATCGCCGGGCATGTCCAGTAGATGAAAGGGGCCCGCCCATCGCATGAGCGGGGGGATCAACGCGATGCAGATCAGCAACGAACTCACGAAAGCGTAAAAGAGCGTCATTTCCATTTTCAATGCGGAATGAACCGGCCCAAAAGCGGACGGATCTCCCGCGTAAATTCCGCGAGAAGATGGTCGGCGTCCGAGTCGCTCGTCCCTTTGGCTACGGGAGCCGTCAAACGGATCAGGGCCCCGTCGGTTCTGTTTTTCGTTAAGGCATCCCAGAAAAGATAGAACTTGACCCGATACTCGTCGGTCAGAATTCTTCCCCGCTGCTGAAACCAGTAATAAACGACCTGCTTCTCGGTTCCCCTTTGGATGACCGCGCGGTTGACCGTCAAATTTTCCCCCGCCCGCGCCGCATCGATCCTCCTCTCCTCCAAGGCGGTAATCTCCCAGCCCCCTCCGGGAATGCAGGTCCGGGGGGAATGGGCCGATTGACCTTTCTTCTGCGATCGATAGTAAGCGATGTAAAGATTAACGGGCGGACCGACGGGGCCCCGATAGTCCGCGAGGAGGTAGTCGTCAAACCGGAGGGCTTTTACGTATTCCTCCTCCATCGGGTAACTGTTTCCCGCCCAGCTTCCCAATTTCATCGGGAAGTCGGAAAACGTCGCCCGAGAAGGCGGAATCTCTTCTCCCGACACGAGCTGGGTCGAGGCCATGATCACCGGCACGAAAAGAGCCAGGGACACGAGGTAGGCGGGGGAGGACAACAACGAGACCGGCGTCCGGGAAAGCGCGCCCTCTTTTCCGACGGCTTCCGCTTTCACCGGCGGAGGACCGAACCACTCGGCCAGGGAACGCCGTTTCCCCCGCGCGCCGATCCGGCCGAGGATCCACATTTCACCGAACAGAATCAGAAGACTGCAGACAAAGAGGAGCCAACCCGAGAAACTGTGGAAAAATCCTTCCGCAGGACCTCGTCCATAATGATCGACCAGCAGACCGGTCACGCCGATTCGAAACCCGTTAAGAAAAATAGCGATCGGAAAACTCGACAAAAAAAGGAACGCCCGCTTCCAGCGGGTCTCCCGGTAGAGATAGGCGCAGACCAAGGCCAGCGTGGACAGAGGGAAAAGATATCTCAAACCGCTGCAGGCCTCCGCAACCTGCAGCTGAATCGGTCCGAGGTCGATCACGTTTCCTTCCCGAAAGGCCGTCACTCCCATCAGTTTTAATATTCCCACCCCGAGTCCGGAAGAGATCAGCTGCAAGCGGGCTGAAAAACCCTGGTAGAGGAAGTCGGGAAGAGGAATCATGGTCAGGAGAAAAAAAACGGGGAAGGCGATCTCTTTCACGCCGCGTCCCCCGAGGGTCGAGAGCAACAGCCCGATCACAACCAAAAAAAGCGAAAGGTGGACCAGAACATAGAGGGTGGAAAGTTCCCCGATAAAATAAAGCCCCAAACCGGCCAGCACGAGCGGGAGCCCCCACCAGGTTCCGACCCGGCCCATCGTCCGCAGCCTCTCGCGCCGTTGCCAGATCAGGTAGAGGGAGATCAGCGGAACAAAGAAGCCGTAGCCGTAATTTTCATCGACGTACCACATTTTCACCATATAAGCGATTCCCTGGTGATAGATAATCCCCAGCAGGAGAACGGGAAGAGCCGCCATCGGCCAAAACCGGCGCTTGAACAGGATTTCCGCAACGCTGGTCGATACGAATTCCATCGTCCGTCCGTCACCCGATCACAAATTGCCAGAACACCCGCGCGGCGAATCGGGGCAGCGCGGTCTGCCGCAACAGACGCCTCGGTTCGGAGAGCAAGCGATAAAGCCATTCGAGGTGCATCTTACGGATGAACATGGGCGCGCGCTTCACCCGTCCGGACAGCACGTCGAACGTTCCGCCCACTCCCTGGCACACTTTGACCTTGAGCCGGGGGAGATATTGCTCCAGCCAAAGCTCTTGCTTGGGGCTGCCCAAGGCGATGAAAAGCACATCCGCTCCCGAAGCATTGATGCGATCGATCAAGAAGGGCATCTCGTTCTCTTTGAGATAGCCGTGCTGCCCCCCTACAATCCGAAGGCCCGGAAAGCGCCGACGCAGCGCCTCCATCACGTCCCGGTTGACCTCCGGGCCGGCCCCGAAAAGAAAAATCCGATACTGTTTTCGCGCGGCCCGCTCGCAGATGGCCGGCATCAACTCGGAACCCGGCACCCGTTCCATCTTCCCCAAGCCCAGAAGGCGCGCCGCCATCACCACGCCGATCCCGTCCGGAATCAACAGGCGGGCCTCCCGAAGCTGGGCCAGGAGCGCCGGATTCTTTCTCGCCTTGATCACCTTCTCGGGATTCACCGCGACCACCATCCCGGGCCGATCGTCCCGCATCATCTCCTCCACGGCGCTTAAGGCCTGCGACATGTTAACGCAGTCCACCGGCACGCCGAGCAACTCGATTCGTTTGGGCTTCATCCATCCACCCTTCGATCAATGAACGTTCCGCCTTCGACGGCATCGAAGGCTCCGATCCCGTCCGGATCTGCGTCATGAAGCCGTGGGGAAGCCCCCCGTGGTATCGCGCCCTCAGGGTCGTGATCGGCTCTTTGCTTCCGTATCGGTCCGATTTCCAACCCGAGACCGGATCCTCTTCTCCGGAATGAAGCGAAATTTCCCCGCCTTCGACGACGAGACTGAAATCCCGACCGCGGGCGGTCAAAAGGAACCCGTCGCCATATGGGACCGGCAAAATCCCGCAGTGCCAGCGGAGGTCCAGAGTGTGGACCCCTTCGCCGGTCAGACGGTCGACGATCAGCCACAAACCCGGGGGACGATGGATCACCGCGCGCCGGTGTTCAACGCCCCATTTCAGCCGATGATAACCGTCGTGAGAGGCCAACAGGCGAATTTCTCCGTCCCCGGCCTTCTCTCGGCGGATCAATCGGCTTTGAAAAGGGTGAGACCACATAAAAGGGGTTTCCTGAACCGCCTGATCCAACCCGTCCACCGTCACGGTGTTATGGGCGCTTGTCCCGCGAAAATACGACCTCCAGCGCGTGTCGCCGGTGTAGGTATACGTCCCGGAGTCGGCCAGGATTTCCTGCTTCCCCGACCGGAACAGGACGGACAGGGCGTCGGCGTGGCCATGTCCGTAGGAAGGAGGCATCCCCAGCGGCCCGTGGTCAAAGATGAGAAGCGCTTGCTCCTCCGCACCGCTCCGAATGACGGAATAGCCCGCCTCCTCAAAAGTGGTGAGGACCGGCGGCCTTTGCCTTTCCTCGCAGGGCGGCTGCAAGAGGGGAGAAAGCGCATACCCGTTGTCTCCGTCTCCAATCGAGGGCCAAGGATCGGAAGTTTCCGCAAAAGCGTTGAGAAACGATCGGCCGCGCCGGTGCGCATCCCGGACCGCCGGAGGAACGGCTTGCTTGAAGTGTTGCAACAACCCGATCACGATCCCGTAGAGATCGACGATAAAGCGTTGATACCCGAACGCCTGCTCGATTCCGCCCCCGTCCGGCAGGATTTGACGATCGGCCTCCCGCTCCAAAATCGAGAGTCCCTGTTTCTTCCAGGCTTGGGCTCCTCGGAACTCGGGGAAGAGAACCCCCGCATAAACGAGCGCGGCCGACTCCGCGATCGTATGGTTTCCCGACGAGGAATAAAGGGAGGGCCTCTGGAAAATCAATCCCGCATGTCCCTTCACCAGATCCAACAGCGCCGGCCAGACGCGATCGGGCTGGCTCAGCTTCCGCCGGCCGATATCCAGCGCATGACAGGCCGCCAGAATCCGCAGGCCGCATTCCATGCTGGAAATATAGTGGATCCCTTTCATGAAAGGATTGGCCTCGACCCAGGAGAGGAATTGTTCCTCGAGGAGGCGGGCCGCTCGATCTCCGATTTCGGGCTCGGCACGGTCGGCCAGCAGCGCCAAGGGAATAAGATGCTGCAAGCGGGAAGGTTCCCAAGCGATGCGGACGTCTCCATAAGGGTTCCCGCTCCTGTAGGGAATGGATCCGAAAAAGGTCTGCGGCCAGATTCGTCCCGTGTCCGGGGCCTCATGCCAGACATCGGCTCCCGGCCGCCAGGTCCAGTCAAAGCCCGACGCCTTTACTTTTCCGTCCAGAAAATCTCCCGCTTCTTGCGGATCGTCCCCAACCGGCCGTGAGAATTCGGAAGACAGCGGAAGCCTTGATTCAGAGCCTTTGCAAAACTCAAATCGTTTCCAGTCATCATCAGGATGTCCGGCGGCCGGCCGCCGGCGATATTGGACCTGCAACCGTTTCAGAGACCATTGTTCCCCAAATCGGTGGACGATTTCGGACGCGTCCATCACTCTGAATCGCCGGATGTACCACTGGAGATCCATTCAGGTATCATCCCCCGCTGAATTCGCATCGGTCGCCGAGCGCCGGACCGCGTAAACCCGCCCCGTGCTCTGGCTCTTCATCGCCAAGAAGCAGGCCCGGGTGACGGCCTCGATCTCTTCGAAGGAGATCGCCGGACGGTCTCCCTGAAGAATAGCCCGGACAAAGCGGCTCATTTCCGATCGGAACCCTTTATCGCAGCGGCCCGTTTTGAAAACGGTTTTTCGGCCGGCGGCATAATATTCCGAGAGCCTGAAATCATCCAGGACCAGGGACCGTCCGTCCCCGAACGCTTCAAACCGTTCCTTCGCCAACGCCGCGTCTCCGCCCGCGGCATAGACGACCGTGCCGATCGAGCCGTCTTCGAAGGCCAACGACAGATGGGTTTGATCCGCCGTGATGCCGGAGCGATGCTCCGCGATTCTACGGGCATGGACGGAGATCGGCCGCGCGCCGCAAAGGAACTGGAGGACGTCGATAAAATGGCAGGCCTCTCCTATGACGCGGCCTCCTCCCGCGGCCGGATCCTGACTCCAGTGTTCCGCGGGAAGGAGTCCGGCATTCACGCGGTAGAGCATCACGAGCGGGTTCCGTCGATCCCGGAAGAATTGCCTGGCTTCATCCAGATGGGCGGAGAAACGCCGGTTGAATCCAACGAACAAATGGAGCCCCTCTTGGGCCCGCTCGGCATAAACCGAAGCAATGATCTCCAACTCCTCCTCGGTCAGGCAAAGAGGTTTTTCCACGAAAACATGCTTCCCCGCCCGGAGCGCTTCCACCACCATCCGGCCGTGGCTGTCGTGCCGCGTTCCGATCAACACGGCGTTGATCGACGGATCCTTGCACACCTCCCGATAATCGGTCGTGCAATAAGTCGCTTGAATCTTCTCGGTCAGGACCTTTCCGTGGAGGCCCGTCGCCGTGCAGACCGCGCGGACCGCGACCTCTTTCATGGACAGGAGATGGGGAAGGAGACGATCCCGGACATGGTTCCCCGCCCCGATGAGCCCGAGGTTCAGTCGGCTCAGAGGCTGATTCGGAGCGACCTGAATAATTCGCGCCGGCTGGGACGCGCCGGCCGAGGGATAGGAGACAAGGATCCCGAGATAAGGCTCTTGTCCCTCCGTCATGAGCCGATAGGCCCGCTCGGAATCCTGAATGGCGTATCGGTGCGTCACCAAAGGTTTCAGACGGATCCTTCCCTGCTGGACCAGGTCGAGAAAAGCCCGCATGTTGCGGTTTTCGGTCCATCGGACATAACCGTAGGGGTAGTCGTGTCCCTTCTCCTCGTATTCGCCGTCGTAGCGACCCGGCCCGTAAGACATGGACAAGCGCAGGTCCAATTCCTTCTTATAATAGGGCTCGCGGGGCAGGGTCATCCCCACCGCGCCCACCACGACAACGCGTCCTTTCTTTCGCGAGATCTCTCCGGCGACCTCGACCGGACCGTTTTCCTTGGTACTGGCCGTGATCAGCGCGGCGTCGACGCCGTGCCCGGACGTAAAAGCGGCGGCTGCGTCGACCAAGGCGTCGGGAAGCGCCGCCGAGTCCGCGCCGAAGGTCCTGGCCATCTCCAGTCTGTCGGGGTCAAGATCCGAAGCCAGCACGAAACATCCCGAGGCTTTTAACAATTGGACGGTCATCTGGCCCAAAAGACCGAGACCGATCACCGCCACACGATCGCCCAAACGAGGCTCGGTCTGACGGACCGCCTGAAGCGCAATCGCGCCCAGGGCCACGAAGGAGGCATCCTCAAAATCGACTCCGGTCGGAATCTTAACGCAAAGGTTCTTTGGAACATAAACGACCTCGGCATGCGAGGCATAATTCTGTCCCGCACAGGCCACACCCTCGCCCACCGAAAGTCCGCTCACCTTCTCCCCCACGCTCAGTACGGTGCCGGCGCAGCTGTAGCCGAGGGCGGCCGGGGAATCGAGCCGATCGAGGGCCATTCTCAGCGTATCGATCAGACCGTCTTTCCGGGCCTGATTCAGCATTTTCCGGACCATCTCGGGGCGATCGAGGGCCTTGCCCACCAGGCTTTTCTGCGCCATCTGCACGGTGGTTTTCTCCGTTCCGGCACTGATCAGGGAAAAGCGATTGGCCACCAAAATTCCGCCGGGACGCAAGGTCGGAGCGGGAAGTTCGTCGACCTTCAACACGCCTGTACGATAATTTTGAACGATCTGCTTCATAGGAATCGATATTGGCACACACACACCAAAAAACCTAATGACGACGGCACCGCGGGTTTCATGGAAGGGAACTTATCACGCCGTCAATCACGGCATAATCAAGGTCATGTAAATTCTCTGTTAACTCTTATCAATCCAAGAAATTTTTCCGATTCAGAATTGGAGGGAGACCCAAGGGGCCGAAGGAAAGGATCTCTTTGAAAACGTGGTTACGCGATTAGGGGGAAGTGGATGTTGAGCAAGGAAGATGAGAAACAACAAAACGAAATTTTCCACCGGCCGTTCGATCGATGCGTTCCACGTATTCGAACCGCACGCGAATCGAATCCCCGAGCCGGAGACGGGCCTCGGCCCGAATCCGTTGTTCATCGTGCGGCGAATAACCCGGGTTGCGGACGACCCGGATGACCACCTCGTCCGGTCGACTCTGCACGATCTGCGCTTCGCGGACGCGGGTCGCATCTTTAAAAAGGTGATCGAGCCGCCCCACGATACGACCCTCGGGGGTCCGGACATAATCTTCAACGCGGCCTTCGATCCGCTCAACCAGGGGAAAGGCGCAACCGCAGGCGCACGGACCCTTCCGCGGGGTGGCCGCATCGCCCACGCGGTAGCGTATCAGCGGCATGGCCCGGTTGTTCAAGCCGGTGCAGACCATTGTGCCGTCATCGAGCAGGTCCAACAGACCGTAGTCCGTGCGATAATGCAAGCCGCCCGCGGCGCATTGCACGATATTGCAGGTCATCTCGGTATTCCCATACCAATTGAACACCGGCGCGCCGAAAGCTTGCCGGATCGCTTCGCGTTGGAAATCAAGCAAGGTTTCGCTGGCGGTAAAGACGGCCCGCGGCCGAAGCGCATCGATCCCGTTGTCCTGGACATGGCGCGCCAGAAGATAAAGCGACGAAGGATACCCATGCACAAAGTCCGGCCGGAAGTCGGTCAGCGCCTTAATATAGGAGGCAAGGTTTTGGGGCGTGAAATGATACGAGGAGCACAGCAATCGTTTTTCGACATGGTCCGCCCGCCAGAACGGCGGATGGCTTTGACGGGCGGGAACCACGGGATGGCCTGAAACGTAGGCCCCTCGGCTCAGGTAGGGGACGCCGCCCCAGGCCCGGTGACGCCACCGGAACGCCATCTCCATTTGGTGATAGTCCCGACTGATGCGGACCGTCAACGGCGTCCCCGTGGTACCGCTGGTTTTCAGCGTCAACAGCGCCCCGGGCGAATACTCATCGGACAAGAATTCTTCGAGCCGGGCGGCCACGGCGCTTTTTTCCAAAAGAGGCCACGCCGACAGGTCGTCGGGGGGCAGACCCTGCCGCCGGTAATACGGCACATGCCGACTGGCATACTCCAACATCCGGCGCACGGCCGCCTGTTGTTCATCGAGCAACCGATCCAGGGAGGCGCGTTCGTTCTGCTCCAGTCGACGGAGCGACTCATGGAAAAACGCGCCGTATTTCAACCGGAACGTCCGCAGGCTGACCAGATTGACCGCGAACGTTTGCGCCCAGACGGGCAACGCATCGTATGCCGTTTTACCCGGGATCATGGAAAGGTCGCCGGCCCCGGCTCCGCGACGCCGACCCCGTTCTCCGCTTCGATATGACCGGTCCACCCGAAATGGGGTCGAAAATGGAGGATCCTTCCCGCGTCCGGAACGATCCGGATCTGCTCGGGAGAAAAATCAACCAACGGCAGGTCGGAAAGACGAAAGGCCTCCCGAATGGTCGGAATTTTCCGCCAGTCGAATCCCATGAGTTCGGCCGCCGCCCAATCGGCCGCGACGGGATTCGTCCCGCCGACCAGCACGCCGCAGGGC
This sequence comes from Nitrospiria bacterium, assembly GCA_035517655.1. Taxonomy (NCBI): domain Bacteria; kingdom Pseudomonadati; phylum Nitrospirota; class Nitrospiria; species Nitrospiria bacterium. The sequence continues at coordinate 60,584 of DATIYJ010000029.1, forward strand.
TTGGCGTCGGCCTCCATCGGCCCGTTGCCCTCCCCCGCGACGATGCCGTCGATAATCGTGAGATACCGGAGCGGTTTTCGTCTCGCTTGAGCCGTCCCGTCGAAGTGAAAGAGGATCCGATTCAAATCCAGGGTCATCCGCCAGGTCGTGTCGTTGCCGTGCCAGTTGCCGCTGCGGACCACCGCGTGGGTGGACCCGAACATCCTCGCGCCGAGGCGGACGGCGACGGGCGCCCACAGTTTCGCGGCCGGCCCGGACCATTTCGCCGCCTGCTTGAAACCGGAAATGAGCAGACTTTGCAGCCGAGAGGCGGAGTCGCTGCGCGGAAACTCGTCGCCCCCTTGGGCCGGCGTGCCGATGCAGAAATGCGGGAGATAATTTTTGTCCCCGTTGATGCCGACCAGATTTTTAAGGCTCAACGTGACGCCGACCTTCTTGTGCGTTTTCAACTTGGGCAAGTTGATAAAAACATCCGCGTCCATCGCGCTTCGCGAAATCAGGTACTCGTGACGTCCGTTCGAATGGTGCGACGCGGTAAACGCCGTGTCGTAATCGGCGCCGTAGAAGGCTCCGGCCTTGCCGTGAAAGCTGCTGTGTTCGCCGAGATCCACCAAGGTGTATCCCCGCGGGTCCTCCCGAAGCCGGCGCCGCTCGACCACCACACCGCGCTCGGTCCGCCAGTACTCGCGGCGAAGGTCGAGGATCTCCACGTTCATGCCGGGATGGTCGCGTCCCAACCGCTCTTGCAACGCCGCCATGCCCGTCCGCGAGCATATCCGGCCGAAATCGCTGTCGGTCTGAGGCGCATCGGCGATCGTAATCGTCCCCCGGCCGCCGAGGGCGTCCGCCACCTCGAAGGCGACGGCCGCGATGACCGACCCGTGCGTGATAATCTGTTCCCATTCGCCGGGACGTTCCGTGTGCGACTCGCGGATGAAATTCGGTTTCAGCAGCACGCGATCCCCCGGCCGGATGATCTCCGACCAGGTCAAGCCGAGTTCCTTCAGAACGCGTCGGACCGAAGCGCGCACCACGTCGATCTCGTACCGGGGCTCCTGCCGAATGACCGCAACGAGTCGAGGATCGATCATGACAGCCCCCCGACGTCCGCCCGCCGGCGGCCCCGTCTCTGCGCGGAGGCCATCGTCTGACGAAAGGCCCCCTCCAGGCGAAACGCAAACCGTTCCATCGTAAAACATTCCTCGACGCGCTTCAGGGCGTTCGCCGCCATCTCCCGCCGCAAAGCGGGATGGCGAATCAACCGGACGATTTTTTCCGCGATGGCCTGCGGCGAATGGGGAGGAATGATAAACCCGGTGACCCCGTCCAGAACGGTCTCTTTCAGACAACCGCGGTCCGTTGCGACCACCGGAAGCCCCGCGCTCATCGCCTCCAGCACCGTGATCGGCTGACCCTCTTGCTGGATGCCGGGGAACACAAAGACGTCGCCGGAGCGCAGGAAGTCGCTTTTGGGCCGTCCCGTGACGGAGCCGACAAAGCGGACTTTCCCCGCCAGGCCGAGCGCCGCCACCGTTTCCTCGGCTTCCATCCGGGTCGCGTCCCCCCACCACGGCCCCGCGATGAGAAATTCCACGTCGGCGTGGGCCGTCACGACCATCGGAACCGCCTCCAGCAACACGAAGAGGCCTTTTTGCCGGCTCAGGCTGGATAAGAACACCACCCGAAATATTTTGGGCCCGGGCGGAGCCAAAACCGGCCCGGACCGTTGCCGAACGGCATCGGACGGCACGCCGTTGGGAACGACCGAGATCCGCTCCGGCGCCGCCCAGCGGCGGAAGATCGGCCGGAGCATTTCGCCCAGGACGATGAACCGCGAGACTCGCCTGAGAATCATCCCCATATAGGCCTTCCAGAATAGTCCCCCATTGGAATATAACGTCTCCAAATAAGCGCCGTGGAGATGAACCACAACGGGGATCCGCGCGAGGAAGGCCGGAATCATGAACAGGCTGTCCCGGAGAAACCCGATCCGTGTCTGGGAAACGGGCAGGTAGAACAGCGCCGGCCTCTCCTTCAGGATGAGCGCCAGGTTCCGAAAAAATTGCCTCGCGAAGAGCGCGACATCGTAAACATCGGGCTTGTCGACATGGTCGATGCCCCTCCGGTCCGTAATATCCAAATGGACCAACCGGAACGTCTCGGCCATCGGCGATGCCAAAAGGGTCTGCATGGCCGTGCTGACGCCGTGATGGGGCGGCGGAATCGGGCCGATCAGGAGCAGGGTCGGTCTCTCAGCCATTAGGCTTGATCCTTTTTCGAAAAGGTTGGATCACCGTTGTTTGTCCGGCCTTCAGACAACCGTGCATGCCGTCCCGATGAGCGAAGGTCGTCCGAAGCTTACGCCGCCGCGGTCGCTCTGTTCCAACGCGGACGGGCCGGCGTCGCAAATGTCGTTCTGCGAAGATTTTCTATCTGATCGTCGGTCAGTAAATTGTACAGATAGAGGGCAACCCCATTACCCCCTCCAACGTCGCGGGACTGCGCCAGCACGCGTGCGACCTCTTCCCCATCCCGAGCGACGGCCCTTCGGCTGGAACCGATAAAACCGAAGTTCCCGCAAAGAACCGCCATGGCCTGCGGCCGCTTCATACGGGCCTTCAGGGCCTTCAGTCGCGTCCAGTCCGGATTCTCGGAATACTCCATGCTGTACAGCACATCGATCAGCCCGCTGTCGGCCCACCGAAGGCTATCCTGTCCTTGAATATAGGTGTCCGGGCTTCCCGGATTGGCGCATACGCTGATCACCATGTTCCTCCCCGTTTGTCGAACCGCCGTCGAGACTCGACGCACGATTTCTCCAACGGCCTTTTCTTGCCACCGGGCCAGGGCCCCTCGCGCATCGCTCGACACGCCATAAATCATACGGTCCGCAACGAGATTTCTCCCGGTTTCTTTGCGGTAGTCATCGATACAGTACGGGCTTTGCGATATTCCCACCGCGCGAATGTAGTCCAGATTGATCCCCTGCACGGGATACCGGGAGACGCATTCCAGCATGAGGTCGCAGATAAAGTCCCGAAACTCAGGGCGATGGACATCGAAGGCCAGCTCGGGGGTGCCCGGATCGTGGAATTGCGGAAAAAAATCCCGCTGCCTTAACATCACATTGAACCAGGGATGAACCTCGATCTGATAACGGCCGGCGGTCTTGATCAGGTTATCCAGAGGATCAAATCCCGGGTCGGACTTCGCGATGTCCGCCAATCGATCGCTGTCCCAGGGAGCCGTGCCGGACGGCCAACTGGTTCCCCTTCCATGCCATACGCTCGGCATCAACACGTTGAAGCCGGCCCGTTTGATCCTTTCGCACATTTTTTCCGCCCTGCGCGGCGTGATCCAATTCAAGCTCTCGTCAAACATGGCGCGCGATTCGTACATTTCCTCCCCGGACCCGGCTCCGTCGTAAAACGGCCACAGCCCGGCCCCCGCCGATAAAGCGGCCAGCTTTAGAAATTCACGCCGCGAGAAATTCATACGCATTCTGATATCGAAGGTGCGACCGGCCGGCCATGACGGCCCTCACGTCACTCACGAGCGCGAATCCGGACGAAGCGCCGTCGTTTCCGGCGACCGGATGGACACTCATTTTCTGGCCTCGACAAAAAGGGTTTCGTCCGGCCGGTTATCGAGGATGTCGATATCCGGGACGTTTCCCTCGCGGAACGTCATTCGTTCGATTTGAGCAAATCCGGCCTTCTCCAGAAGCATCTTTAACAGATCGAAATCGTACATATAGTGGTGGTGATTCCAATAGCCCGCCCGTGATCGGTTAAAGAAGAATTCAAGGGCCTGCTCCTTTGCGCCTTGCTGGAACAATCGAAAGGCGTGCTCGACGTCCGGAACGGCGATTCGGATCAGGCCGTCCCGCCGGAGGGCGCGGAACGCATCGCGCAGGAGCCGTTCCGCTTCCTCCCGAAACATGTGTTCCAAAACGTGCGAGGAATAAATCACATCCACCGTCTCATCCTCAAACGGCACCCCGTACTCCAAGCGGTGGTGCACGAAACGGTGGCTCTTTAAAATCGAGATATACTCCGAGCGGGAATACCACTGCCGGTTGTCGGACCAGTCGTACAACCGGTTCAGAACGAACGACGGAAACCCCGAAACCAGCGCGTTGAGGCTGGCATCCACATTGATCCATCCCGGCGCGACGGTGAGACCCGAACCAAGATTGACCTTGACGGGCGTGTCGCCCGCCGAAACACGTCGACGCTTCCTCGCCCACGCGATAAAAATCGCGGCCTTGTCAAACAGACGCGCCATGGCGTACAAAACCATTGAAAGGTTGTTTGTTCATAACGGTCGGTCTTCCCCTCTCATCCGCACGGCGCATCCATTCATAAATACGGCCATCCTCTATTAATGAATCAACGCTCTTATGACACCTCTCACGGCATTCACAACGGTGAGCAAGGAAGGGAACGCATGCGTGCATCCGGATGCCGCCACCCATAGGGGATGGTATAAACGGAGCCAGAGAGGCAAGTTCAACAAGCGGTGGGCTCTTCGCCGGACGAGCTTGAGGGTCTCCACCTGCTCCCGGCGGCTTTTTTGTTTGAAGTAGCTTCCGGGATTGGTGTACCACAGCACGGTGCGACGGGGCAGAATGACGGCCTTGCCGTATTGCAAGGCGCGCAGCTGAAAGTCGTAATCCTCGCTGAGCGGCAGCCGCTCATCGTATCCCCCGATCCGCCGCCAGGTGGATTTAGGATAGAACAACGTCGAGTTGACGAAGACGTTGCGTCTGTACACCGTCATGGGACTGAGCCAGCCGATCCGATCCGGAACGGCCTCCCCGGAAGTGGACAGTAACTCCCGGGGGATATGTTCATGAAAAACATTTGTCGTGACGTATTCAGTGCCCAGGAAAGCGAGATCCGGGTGCCGGCGCGCAAAGCTCATCGAGTATTCCAATCGAAGGGGCAAACTCAAGTCATCGGCATCGTTGATCGCAATATAGTCTCCCGTCGCCGCGGAAACACCCTCATTCAGAGCCCGCCCCCGTCCGAGTCTTCCTCTTTGAAGATACCGAAACCTGGCGTCATCGACGGCCGCGCAAATTTCGCCCGTTTGATCGAACGATCCGTCATCCACCACGACAACCTCAAAGTTCGGATAGGTCTGGGCCAGCGCCGCGCTCACGGAGGCGCGAATATACCGCTCCGCATTGTAAGCCGTAATCACAACGGACACTTTCGGCTGTCGATCGGGGTTGTCCATCGGCGTTCACGGGGAGGCGGAGGGAAACCATCGCGCAAGCGGCGGGACCTTCCGGGCCAGACCGCGAAGCGCCTCCCGATCCTCGGCTTCCACTTTCATAACCAAGAGCGCCGCGCCGAAGATCGCCGTGGCCGCGAATCCCGCGGCCGCGGCGGAGGACAGCACGTGTTCCGACCGCAGGAACATTCCGACGGCCAATGTCAAAGCGCCGGCCAAGATCGACTTCACCATGCCGCGTGAAAACGGAATCACGCCGCAGAGCCGCCTCGCTTCCGCAACGCACAGGATGCTTCCCGCGATCACATTCAACGACACCGCCCACGCGGCGCCAAGCGGCCCGTAGCGCGGGATCAGCACCATGTTCGCGCCGATCAACAGCAGTCCCATGACGATGGAATTCATCATGATCGTCCCCGGGTATCCGGCCATGATGATGGTCGCCGTTGCCGGTCCCGATGCGCTGCTCACCAAATATCCCGCGGCCAGAATGATCAGCCAGGGAACGCCCTTCGTGAAATCCTCCCCGAAGAGATGAAGAATCTCCCGGCCGAAGAGCACGAAATAGATGAAGATCAGGATCGACAGAGCCAGGGTCCAACGAGAAGTGAACCCGTAAAGCGATTTGAGACGAACGCGGTCCTTCCGGGCGAAAAGAGTCCCGACCATCGGGATCACCGCCGAATGAAACGCGGTCATGATGAGACCGAGAATCGCCGCGGTCTGCGACGCGGCGCTGTAGACGCCGACGTCCCGGGAGGGAAACCACGCTCCCACAAACAGCATATCGGACCGGGGCGCAAACACCCCGAAGAGATTCGAGATCACCAGGGGAAACGAAAAAGCCAGGAGCGCGGGAGCGGTTCGCCTCCATCCGGAACCGTCGTGACGGGAACGGACGTCCGTCATTCGCAGAAGGCATGCGATCGCGAGCCCCGCAGTCAGTGTGAGGACCGCCAGAACGGCTCCCAGAACTCCCGCGAGCCCCCACCCCATCCAGAGCGCGAGTCCGGCGAGCGCAAACTTTCCCCCCGGCTCGACAACATATTTGATCGAAACAAACCGCCGGACATCGTGCAACGCCCTGAGGGAAGAAAGCAGAACGGCCGAAACGGCCGCCCCGGGAATTCCGACGGCCAATACGGTCAGGACCGTCGCCAAATCGGGCTTTCCGAAAACCTTCTCCGACAACGGGTGCGCCAACAAGGCCAGACAGACCCCCAACGCGCTTCCGAACAGGAGCGCCATGCCGCTCGCGGCGGTGATATACGGCCCGATCCGACCCGTTTTATCCCGATCGAGCGATTGCGAGACAAACTTCATGACCGACGTATCGAGACTGAGGGGTGCAAACAGGATCAGGATGTTGAAGAGGCTGAGGCCGAGGGCATACAGGCCGAAATCCGTCGGTCCCAACACACGCGCGAGATAGATTCCGAACAGATAGTTGAGCCCGCAACCGAACACGGACGCGACCAGGATGAGGGCGCTGCTGCCGAGGGCGTCCGGCGCGTCACCCGTCGTCGAAACGCGCTCGGGTGCGGGGAAACCGCTATTCAAAGGATCGGAAGAGCCCGGGTCGATGACCGCCGACGCCTCCGCCGTTTCGAGCATCGTTGTCGTTTTACTTTCCATCACCTTTGCTCCGGATTATGACTTGACGGCGTCGGTTGGAAAACGCCTTGATGGCGTCAAGAAAACGCTCCACCGACACGCTCATCCTCAGCCCGTCTCCCGCCTGCATGGCGGCGGCCCGCATGGCTTTGAGTCGATTCGGCGACTTCAAAAGGGCTTCAATCGCCGCCGCATATTCATCGACGTCCTGCTTCGTCATGACGCCGGTCTCGGTCGTCAGATATTCGATCTCCGGACTGTGCGCGGGGTAGTCGGTCGTGACCAGCGGCAGTCCATAGGCGAATCCATGCACGATGGCCAGGCCGACCAATCCCGGGATCACCAGCATCTCGGCCAGACGGAAATAAACGCTGAGACGTCCGGGGTCGATTAAGGCTCCGAGGAAATGGGCATGCCGCAGGTTCAGCGCATCCCGCAAGGCCTCCAGACCTTTCCGCTCGGGACCGTCCCCGACGACCAGAAGGGCCGCGTTCGGCCGGCGCTCCTGCAGCCGCGCGAAGGCCCGCAAGAGGATATCGACACGCTTCTCTCCGTACAATCGGCCCGAAAACAAGAGAACGCTTTTTTCATCGAGTTCCAGAGTCGCCCGGGCCCGCGCGAGATCTTCTTCAGTCACCTTCGCAGCGGCCGACCGAAAACCCTCCACGTCGATGGTATTGTAATGAGGTCTGACCCGCTCGCCCGGAAGGCCGTTCTTGCGCCAATAGTTGGCGCCTCCCTCGGTATAAGTGATCAGGCCGTCCGCATGCCGGGTCATGAACCGTTTCGCCGCTTCCTTCACGGCCCGCGACCATGAGAGGCGATCCACCGCTTGGAAGTTATACCCGTGCCCCCACCAGATCCACCGCCGACAAAGCCCGCGCCGTCGCGCCCATAAATAGGGGATATTCAACCCCTGCAGCTCCTGGGGAGCGATGATAATATCCGATCCGGCGATCGCCTTGGTCAGGCCCGTAAGCCAGAGTCCGCCCTCCCTTCTCCCGATCGGATGCGAAGGAAGCGGCCGGTGTCGAAATTCGCCGCGGGGAGGTCCCGATTCGGCTGCGCTGAGCACGGTGATTCGGAACCCTTCCCGCTCGCCGCGCGCGCTCAGTTGCGAGAAAAACGGCACGCGGTAATGAGGAATTTCCCGTTGAATGATGGACACGGTCTGCATCAAGCCCCCATCCGGCCTCACTCGACGGGATCCCCGCAGCTTCCGGGATCATCCCCCGTCGGAAAATCGTCGGCACCACATCTCCAGCACCAGGGCTTTGTACGACGGAGGAACCACCGCCCCCAGCGCAAAAGGACCGTCGGACAATGTTCGCGCGGCCTCCGGCTTGAGCACGCCGGCCTGAACAAGATAGCCGTCGTGGAGAAGCGGGCCGTACTTGGCGAACAGGGCCCGGTGCCACTCGATGACCGGAGGATGGAACCCCCGCTTCCGGCGCCGGAGCACCCAGTCCGGCAAGATGCCCTTGAGGGCGGTCCTGAACCACGCTTTGGGCGGCAACTCATAATCGGTTTGTGCCTTGCGGAGTCCGATCACCGTTTCGACCAAGCGGTAATCGACGAGCGGGAGTCGGAGCTCGACCGAGGAGGCCATGCCGAGACGATCTCCCTGCGCCATGCCGTTTTCCAGAAGGTAGGTCGAACAGATCAACCGGGTCAGCAGGATGTCGGGACGCGGCCATGGTTGCGCGATCGTGAAGGGGTCGTACGGCGTTGCGGTTCCGAGCGACTCGACAAACGCGGGGGCATACCAATTTCGCATCTGGCGGCGCGCGATGCGGAAATCCGGCGTCAGGTCGTAGAAGACCGCTTGATCGCGGCGGCTGTCCCGGTCACGAAGGAAGGATTCCCACGACGTTCGCAGACCGCCCGCCGACGTGCCCCAATTCCACAACCCGCGCTTTGACCACGTCTGCGGAAGCCACTGCACCGAGAGATAGTCTTGGAATCTGCGTTGACCCATGGCCGGAACGGCGCCCTTGCGGAACGATTCTTTCGCCGCCTGAGCCGTCCAGGGATAGCCCCAGAACAGTTCGTCGCCTCCCTGCCCCTGGAGCATGACGGCTACCCCCGCCTGCCTCGCGGCGTTCATCACGGCGTAGTACCCGAAGCCGGAGAGGTCGGCGATCGGATCGTCACACCAATACACCAACTCCGGAAAGAACCGCACCATCCAGTCTTGGGTAATTTCAACTCCGTGAAACGGCAAGCCCAGGTGGTCCGCCAAGGCCTTCGCGTCGGCGCGCTCGTCGTGAAGGGGCTTTCCGGAATACCCGATGCTGAAGGCGTGCATTTGACCGGGGTATTTCTTCGCGGCGACGGCCGCGATCGCGCTGGAGTCCAACCCGCCGCTGAGCGCGACGCCGACCGGCACATCGGACCGCACGACGAGTTCGCCTACCGTTTCTAACTCGGCCCGGATCGCTTCGACCGGATCGCCGGAACGCGCCGCGATTTCGTCCATGCTCCAATACGCCGTCTCCTCGACCTTCCAAGGATCAAGGGCTACGGTCAACATATGGGCCGCCGGCAGTTTGCGGAGGTGTCGCAGAGCTGTCCGCGGTTCGGGGACGTAGTTAAAGTGGAAGAACAGATCGACGGCATGAGGGTCCAACTCAAACGGAAGCAATTTCGAGTTCAAAAGAGTCTTCAACTCGGAACCGAAGACCAGCATTTGGCGGTCGAGGAACAGGTACAGGGGTTTTTCCCCCATCCGGTCCCGGACGAGGATCAGGCGTCTTACTCGACCGTCCCACAAGGCGAACGAAAACATGCCCCGCAAGTGATGAACGCAGTCCCGGCCGTATTCCTCGTACAGGTGCACGATCACTTCGCAGTCGCTTCCCGTCGCGAACCGATGGCCTCGCGCCTGAAGCCGGGCGCGGAGCTCGACGTAATTGTAAATTTCTCCGTTGGCGATCACGGTCAGCGTCCCGTCTTCGTTGTGAAGCGGCTGCCATCCGCGGGCGACATCGATGATGCTCAAGCGGCGCATCGCAAGAGCGACGTGCTTATCGTAGTAGTGCCCCTCGCCGTCGGGCCCACGGTGCACCATGGCCTTGCTCATGAGCGAGACCCGTTCATAATGTTCCGGCCGGAGAGGGTCACGAGCAATCAACCCGGCTATGCCGCACATGACATTTTCCTCATGCTCAGGACAACGGCTCGATGCTTCCAAACATCCCTTGGATCTTTCTCTCTCCTCCTAAACGGGGAGAGAATGAGTTTGCCGCCGGACCCGGGGAAATCGGAGCCGGTCGAAGCCGGCCGCCGCCGGCCGGGCGCCCGACCCGGCCCGGGGCAACGCGGTCGCGCCTTTTTCCGTTTGCCTCAAGCTCATGGCAAAGATCGCGATATACCAATACAGCACTCCGGAGTACATGGCGGCGGAAAAAATAACGGTTTCACCCACATTCGAAAGGCTCATAAAAATTAAGACATACAGTTCCGCCCCGTATTGTCTCGCCGTGTCCCGCTTAAACAGCGCCCATAAGGCATAGCCGATAATCGCAACGTACAGGAAGGCGCCCAACGCGCCCGAATCAAGCAATGCCTGGATAAAACCGTCGTGGAGCGTCGGAGTGAATGATCGTTGATGTTGCGCATCCGTGCCGGGTGCCTTCATAACCTTCAGTCCCTGCGCTTCGTTGTCGAACGCATCCGCCCCGATTGTAAATCCGTAGCCTAAAAAAGGCCTGTTCCAGAACTTGGCAAGAGCGACATTCCATATGGTCACTCTTCCCGACAGATTTGTTATGGACTTTTCCCGCAAAATCTGTGATTCCTCTTTCGATGAAATACGAAGATCGGCCGCCGCCATCATCAACGGCAAGATCGCCGCGAAGATAATCGTAGCCGTCGTCCATGTCCGCTTATGCTTAAAATAGAAAGCGGCGGTGACGCACAACGCCACGACCGCGGCCACCCAAAAAGTCCTGGATCCGGTCAGATAGAGACATGGAAGAGAGACGAACAGCCCCGCAATACGAAGCGGCCAATTCCATCGGCCCAGCACGGATAAACCGAACAGGATGCCCGATGCCGCCCCCATCATGGCGGCTTTGCCGAACAGACCGTTGAATCGATATCCCTCCCGGGTTGATTCATAGACCCATTGAGGCCGATCATAGGCCAGGATCAAACTGGCCAGACAGACCGCTGTGAACACCAGCGCCGTCATCATCAGGGCCGCCTTATTTTTATGAATCTCCTTCCGCTGTGTCTCGATGTACGCGATGAAAAACAAGATCGTGGCGATCAGCGACGAGGTCTGAACAACGACATAGAGCGGCCTCCGTGAAACGACCGACGTCAGAAGCAAAAGCGCCAGATAGGCAAAGACCAGGGCATATCGCTTAGGGAGGTCCGCACTCCCCCATGTCATGAGCCAGTATAATCCGACCATCAATGCCGGTCCCTCGGAGATGCCGCGCAACACATAACTGTCTCCAAAAGGCAATACATCTTTTCCGACAAGAGCGATCACCAAGAGCGCAAAAACATATCCCATCTTTGAAGCGGCGCCCCCTATGTTCTTCCCCTCGGCTCATCCGGAGAGCAAAGAATGCGGCCGGCTGCTGTCCGAACCGCGAAATCGGGGGGCTCGGTGCCATAGATCGTGACATCCAGATCCGCGCCGGATGCCCGAGATCGGATCTCTCCAAAGAACGGAACCCGATCATGGGGAATCTTTCTCCGGATGACGGCCACGGTCGGTACATCGACCCGGATCAATCGACGGCGATGTTTCAGCAAGGACGCGCGCTCAAGTTTCGAACACGATCATCCCCTTTTCTTGTTATAAGACCGTTATGCGGATGTTAGCTTCAGGTTAATTTTTCCGGGGCGGAAAAGAAAAAATCATTTTGAGCGCATCCTGCCGGTCTTTGTGACCCCTCTTAGACGGACCAGCATCCGAGACAACGAACGATGGTGTAGGAATCCGAACCATCCCGTGAGGCCGGTGACGAAGAGCCACGCGGCGCCCGGGAGGGGGACCGAGGATACCGGGCTCACTTGGCCGCTCAGAACGATATCGACGCTGCCTCCGGTCGTCCCCGTGATCTCTCCGGAGAAAGAGGCGGGAACAGTGCCGGAGAGGCTCCCGCTAAAGAAACCGCCCGGTTGAAATTGAAAGGGATTGCTCGAACCGCCAAGAACATCGCCGCTGCCGGGAGCATCCGTCACCGATGGATCGGGAATTGAAATCGACGCCGGCGGATAGTAGGATGGGAGGAGATCCATGGCATGCGGTTTCGAAAATAACACATCGGCAAAGATCGGCCCGAAGTTTTCCTTTTCCCACCGGCCGACCGCGAATCCGTTGGACGAGAACGGGATATAAAACAGACCTTCGCTCATGCTTTCTTGTTTTCGGAGGAGCGGATCCATCAATTCCTGGGGGGTTTCAAGATCCCCGGCGACCGCGATCCATCCCCATCCGGACGGACTCGGGCGAACCACCTGGACGAGGGAGGCCTCGGCCATCTGGACCGACAGGATCGATAAAGCCGCCGCGCAGACCAGAAATTTGAGAGGCATACAACAGCGTTTCTTGGCGATGCGCATTTCTTACGAGAGATCGGTCAAAATCCGACCCGACCCTCCCCAACCCAACAAGGCCAGGGCCAAGATCCCCGTCGCAAAGAGTCCCAAGGCTGCGGGAAGAGGGACGGGAGCGACTTCCGTGGTGCCCTGCAGGTTCATCGTGAAGGAGGAAACATCCACATAAACATGTTGCCACGAAAGGCTGAATTGCCCGGTATTGGGATCGTAGGTGCCGGTCGCCAAACCGCCGATGTTCAAGGTCGCATTGATCACGGGTCCCGCAATTCCGGCAAACAGGGACGAGAGGTCCGCCGTCACCGTTGTTCCGGAGATCTGCGCGGACGGCGGAGCGTACAGTCCGCCGGAGGAAGCGGTGAAGATCGAGAAAGTGTGTCCGTCGATCGGAATCGGCGGAAAGATGTCCGGCGGAGGCTGGAATTGCCCCATCGCCAGCGTTCCGTTCTGTGTAAAGTTTCCGGAGAGAGAACCGAAGGCCCCTAAATTCAACGAGAGGCTCCCGCCGGTAATGTCCAACTGCGACACCGTATCCGCGTGAGCGGCGGCGCCGCAGAAATAAAAAAGAAGACCCACAAATGAAACGATCAGTATTTTTTGGAGTTTCATGATGTCTCCGGAGCAATTCCGCCCGGAGAATTTTTCCCCGGGCGGAATGCATTGTTTATCCAAATAGCCTTTGCCAACTCATGCCGACAAAGCCGACCAAACCCGTAGCGAACATCAACAGGGAGGTCGGAATCGGGACCGGCGCCGGCGCCATGCCGTCATAGGGATTCACGGCAAAGGTCAGCGTTATTCCCGCGTCTTGCAGAGGATTAAACCCGTTTCCGTTCAAATCCCACTCGATGGCCAGCGTGTTGTAATACGTATAAGCCACTTGTGGATTGACGGAATGAGACGGATCGATCGGATTCAAATAAACCTGATTGGCATAATCCGCCGGGTCGGAGATTGTGTAGATCGTACTCGTCTGGTCATTTCGCAACGCAAAATTCACCAAAGAACCGCCTGAAAACGTGTATTGCCCATACAGGGAAGCGGGACCATTGGGCGCCAGGGCGATCGGTGTAAACCCGCTGCCGTCTACAAACCCAAAGTCATACATCGGAACCGGCAGGGTGAGGTCAATATTAAACGTCGCATCCCCGCTGTTATGATCGGTCCCGTCGATCATCAGCACAAGACCCGGGTTGTTCACAACCAAGTCCGCCGACGCCTGACCCGGCGGGATGCCCCACAGGACGCCTACCAGCAAAGCCAGTAAAGCCATCTTGTTTTTCATTGTTAACCTCGATCAATGCTTTGAGCCTAAAGCCCCGCCGGGGATCTTGCGGTCCCCGGCAGGACGATGGCTGTTGTGAAATCCCTTTTACTGAGCGCAGGGATGCGCACCGGCCTTCCACTGCACCGGGCCCGCATCCGCATTCTTGAAGGTATACATGTCGGAGCCCGCGACCCAGAAGGCCCCGGCCGGCAGAAGCGCGACCGTGGCCGACGATGACGCGTTCGTGACAAAATCGGACATCAACGCGGTCTGATCCGCCGAGATGCCCGGGTCCGAGTAGTTCCTTACGTTCAAGCGTTCCCCGGCCCAGTAGAGGTACATACCGCAACGGACGTTCATCTTATGATCGGGCAGGGAAGCGTCGTTTGCAAAAAGGCCGTCGAGTTTGATCGGGTACGCAGGAGCCGTAACCACGCTCACGTCGGCATCTACGTAGCCGATGCCCCTCGGATGAGCCGGCCGGCCCAAGCCCGCGTTTCCTCTCATGCAGTCCTGGACATCCTGAGTGCTTTGTCCGAAGTAGACTCCATCGGCCGCGAGGGTCAGATTCGTCGACCCGCTTGGGGTCTCGGTGGCGTCTTTCATGACGGTTTGATCAAGCGCCGCCTTGGAACCGGATCCCGCCGCGCGAAGACAGAGGGTGATCGGCGAGGTCGCATCCGGAGTGCCGGGCGTGGTCACGTCCGTCACCAGACCGACTTGAGACCAGTCGGTGACGTTCCGGCTGAAGATCGCCTCGATTTCGGTACGGTTCAAGCCCGTCACGGGCACCAGAACTCCGCCGACGTTTTTCTTGACATGCTCTCCCACGATGAACTGCCACGGCACGATCGCCGCCTGGTTGCTGGTCAGCATGCTCTGGTCCAACGGCTTCACGACCGTGGTGATCGGCCCGACTTGGCCGAAGGAACTTCCGGCCACGTCCGCCGCCCCCATGGTCACCGGAAGATCTCCCGCGACGATCGTATTGCAGCCGGTGTATTCATAATACTGTTTGCCGTCGGCGGCCCGGGTCAAGAGGTTCGGTCCCGATGTGCAGGTGCTCGCAAGGTGATCCAGATAGTGCATGTACGAATGCGCCGTGTCGGATGTCGGATTCTGAAGTTTCAGGATCCCATCGGAAGAGCCCGTGGCCGAGTACCGGATGATGGTCGGCACGCCGGCCCGCGATCCGGTCCAGACATGGAGTTTGCCGGATGTGATGACCGGGCTTGCAATGTCACCGTTTACGTAATGAATCGGAAGATTTGGGGCCTGGTCCAGCAGGTTTAATGGAACCTGCGTCATGAACGGTGTGGCCGCGGAAGATCCGCCGGCATTTAACGCAACGCACGAGGTGGGTTGCGGTCCTGTACATTGCTCGACCTGGGCCGACGCCGGCGAGGCGTTCATCCAAAGAAGGCCGGCGAGCAAGCCGCCTACAACGGCCAGTTTGTTCAATTTCATCGGTTTCATCTGCATTTCTCCTTTTTAGTTTATTGAACCCTTTTTGATGGCTCGTTATGTTTTAATGGTTGAACGTTTTAGACGGACATCAGATTGCGACGGGCCACACCCACCAGCCCGACCAAACCCGTGCCGAACAACACCATGGCGGCCGGGATCGGCACCGGAGCAATCGCATTCCCGGAGATCGTAAGCAAGCCGCCCGCCGTCAACGTCGCATGTCCCAGCTGGGCGATGGCATCGGAAGAATAATCCGCCGAAATAATGCCCAAAGTGCCCCCGAGCCCCGTCTGCATGGAGACCGGGAAACTGCCGGCCAGCGTGCCGCTCGTACCGAAATTGCTTGTGAACGAATTGGGGTCCGAAGCGGGAAGAAGCTTCGAGGAAAGTCCGTCTCCTGAACTGAGCGCGGCCCAAACGGCGTCCGTGTTCCAGGCGTTCTGCGGAGCCACTTGCGACAACTGGGCCGCCGTGTAGGCGCTGGCGTCCTGGCTCGACCCGGCCACAAGATAGGTCGGATCACCCGTGCTCGGATTATAGTAAAAACCGATCAAGGCCCAAGCCGGAGAATTCGTCCCTTGTATCGCGGACATGGTGGAAGAATCGATGGTAAAGTTCGTCGACGCTCCCGGTGTGAGCAACGGAGTGGCCGCGCCGATATTGTCGATGAACTCGGTGTTATTGCCGAAGACGGCCAAGACCAGGTCGCCGTTATTGATATCAACGGCGAGGGCTTTTCCGTTAAAGCCCGCAACGAACATGACAGCCAAGGTAAAAATCCCGAGGACTGTTTGTTTCAACTTCGTTTTGTAATTCATTGTCTTCTCCTTATAATAAGGATTACGGTTACGTACCCGGCTCGTCCGAAGACGCCCCCCGGTCGCCTTCCCTTCCGAGCCGCTTCTTCCTCCGGCTGAGCTTCCTTGCTCAACCGGGGCGATTATCTCATCGCAGGCATTAAAAACCGATCAAGATGAAATAAAATGAAGTAAAGTTTTTATGATTTAATGTTTCCTCCTTTCCGTTTGATTCATGGTTGAGGGTTGCGCAATCGGCA
This sequence comes from Nitrospiria bacterium, assembly GCA_035517655.1. NCBI lineage: Bacteria > Pseudomonadati > Nitrospirota > Nitrospiria > Nitrospiria bacterium. Next base: position 76,807 of record DATIYJ010000029.1, read on the forward strand.
CGGTCCGGCGCGGCCGACTTTACTGAAACCTTCCGCCGCTTGATAAGGCGTCCCCCCGGCCGCCCTCCCTTCCGAGCCGCTTCTTCCTACGGCTGAGCTTCCTTGCTCAACCTGGGCGATTATCTCACCGCACGCATTAAGAACGGATCAAGATGAAATAAAATGAAGTAAAACTGTTCCCCGTTTTCTTTGATCAAATATCAGATGAAGCCCGTCTCTCCATCGACCCCAATCCGCATCGCGGGGGAACGACTCGGACCCGGCGTCGAAGGAGAGACCGGATGACACGCTTCGCGCGGAAGCGAACAAAGTCTATGACGAACAAATTAAAGCCCGGTCAAGATCCGGTTAAATCGGATTCAATTTCCCGGAGGGCCGTAGATGGGAGGAGGACGGAGGATACGGGAGCTTTCAAAAAAGGTCGACGTCGATCGTTCTCAAATATTACTCTTTTGTAACACGCTCTTGAGATCAAGGTAACAAGACCCTTCTATGCTGTCGGACAAATTACAGGCGATATTCAATTCAGAACCGGACACCCCATGCCGAAAAAAGTTCTGATCATCGAAGACGATCCGGACACTTCCAGCCTCGTCGCACATTACCTGAAGCAGGAAGGATACTCTGTCGGCACGGCTTCCGATGGAGTGATGGGGCTTAAACAGGTCCGGAAAAACTCTCCGGATCTGTTGATTCTGGACATCATCCTTCCTCACATGGACGGTTTCGAGGTTTGCAAAAAACTGCGCCAAGACGCGGCCACATCGCGATTGCCCATTTTGATGCTCACCGCCCTGGGCGAGGAATCGGACAAGGTCGTCGGGCTGGAATTGGGAACGGACGACTATGTCACCAAACCCTTCAGCCCCAAAGAACTCGTGGCCCGCGTCAAGGGACTCTTGCGGCGCTACGAGCACAGGGAGATCGGGACCTTGTCGTCCTTCCACAAATACGGGCCCCTCATCTTGGACGAGGCGCGCCAATCGGTCAAGGTAAACGGCCAAGGGGTTCGTCTCACGGCCAAGGAGTTCGCTCTCTTGGCGCAGCTTTTAAAAAGAAAGGGAAGGGTGCTGACTCGTCAAATGCTTCTCGAAACGGTCTGGGGGTATGAATCTCAAGTGACCACCCGAACCATCGAGGTCCATATCTACGGACTCCGACAAAAGATCCCATTCCTGACCAAAGCCATTCAGACCGTCGTGTCTTCCGGATACAAGCTCTTGGATGAAGGAAATCAGGGAACGGTCTGACGCCGAGGACTTCTCCGGGAGCTTCCTGTGAAGCCCGCTCCGGACCGCTCTCATACAGCCTGTGAGAATGAGTACAATCAGGAGGCGGGTCAATGAAGTGCGGCAAAGCGCGTCTTGGGCTGGTGACGAGCATTCTTATTATCGGCGGGACCGCCGTCGTCTTGAATAGCTGCGGCCACGAAGGGGACGGATCGAGTAGCCGCGGCGGTACGAGTACAACCCCGATCGCCGATGCGGCCGAAGGCAGCGCGGCGGCCGGCTCGGCACAGGCTGCGGCTTCGGTTGGAACAGGAATTTCAGACCTGGCCGACTCACTCGGCCACTTGGGCGGGAGTTCGCTAGGCCTAGATCTTCCTTCAAAACCGATCAACCCGCTGACCGCGCCGGACTCCAGCCTGGCCAAAATGGCGACCAAGGCCCGAAAGGCGGCCGCCTCGAAAGTTATCTCCATCGCAGCGACCCGTCTAAAGGCGGCCGCGACGGGTTTCAAATCGGCGCTGACGGCGGTTTCTCCCGGCGGCGCCTGCGGCGACGGCGGAAGCTGGACGGCCTCCGGCACGGCGGACATAAGCGGAACGTTTGACGTCGTCGTGACCTTGGCCGGCTGCCGCGAAGACGGCGATCAGATGGACGGCGAGATGCATATAACCGGGAACGCCTCTTCGACCGGCGTCAACGTAAACGCCGCCCTGGGTGACGATTCCAGTTTACCGACAACCGATCTCGTCATCCTGACCTTTAATGACGCAACTTATTCCAGCCTGGTAGGACGTTTCAAAACCGCCATGGATCTACAAGACACCTCTCTTTGCGGGGTCGGCTCTTTTACAGACGGCGCCTGCACCGCGGGCTCTTATTCCCTCGCGGCGAGCGGGACGGCCTCTTATGACGACTATACCCTGACGCCGGTCCAGACGATCAATCTGTCATTGAGCCGTTTTACCGATAGCGGTTCCTTCTCGATGAACACCGGCTCCACCGCGGAGACGGACACCTACGACGACACCCTGGGAGGGAGGATCGATGAGTCCTGGACCGATCCTACGGACCGTTCGCCTCACGGCGTGACGGTCGGTTTTTCCAACTTCAACGTCCACGTCGAGGACGACATCGCCCCGTCGGCGCCGCTCGTGTCCCGGAGCTCGGTTAACTCGTTTGATCGTTTCACCTCTTTCTCCGGAACGGTCTCGATCGATTTTACGCCGGATTCGGATTGTCCCTTTGAAGGGACTTTCAGTCTCGTCACGGACTCGCCGTTGCATCGAACGAGCCCCGACCGTTGCCCGATAGGCGGCCATCTGACCATAAACGGCCGTACGACGCTTACGTATAACAGCGACGGCAGCGTGGATGTGGCAACGGGAGCCGACACGATGCATTATGATTCCTGCCGCGAAATGGACGCCGTCTGCCCATTCGAGGACTTTCAAGCCTCCGGAGGCCGGCTGTCCGGGAGCTACGGGACACCGGTCAGCGGGAACGGTTTTCTGGTCACGTTGAGTTGGAACGACTTCGACCTCAACGGGTCACCCGGACCGACCGATGCATCGGGAAGCCAAACCAGCGACATGGATCTTCATGTGGGTTATTACAGCAACCCCAACCCGACCGCCGGCCCCGCGGAGGCCGAAATATCCTGGGATACGGGCGATAATCTCATGGTGGGCTATAACAGCACGCGCTTCGGCGCCGCCACGGCGGTTCTTGATTTCGACGATTCACAGGGGAAGGGTCCGGAACATATCACGGTGACCGGGCTTCCGGCCGGTTACTACGTCATCGCCGTTGACAGCTTTGACCTGCATCTGGCCGCGAGCGTCGCGGTCAACACAAGCGTAACGATCGGAGGAAGCATCTACACGTTTCCCCCGCATACTTTTACCACGGCGGACCATGACGCGAGCGAACCTTCAACGAGCGTGCCCTCGGCCTGGTACCGTGTGACCGATCTGCAATGCCTATCGGACGGCCATTGCACCTTTGTAACGCCGAATCCCGATCTTCAAGTGGAAGACAGCCCTTTCCAATATTAACCCGAATCAAAGAGGTGGTCCCGTCGCCGGGCGCCGCGGATGGGGAAAAGGGATAAGTTCTCGAAGGGTTTGGGGGCGGAGGGATCGGTTCGCCTGACGGGTCAAGAAGCACAAAAAGAAAATGGAGTAATGGAACAGTAGACCGCATTGTGAGCAGTGTCCACTCTCCAATGTCCACTGCTCCAATGCTCCAAATTTTTGTCCGCCTCGGCGGACAAAAATTTAGCGGCGGAGGGATTTGAACCCCCGGCCAAGAGATTATGATTCTCCTGCTCTACCACTGAGCTACGCCGCCGTAAGATCGTCGGGTGCTACTCTACCAAGTTTAAAGGCCTATCGTCAAGAAGAGTGCGGAGAAAATACGAAGAGCGCCGAATCAGCGCTCTTCGCCTAAATGAATTCCTTTAACCGGCGCGGCCTATCCCCCGAGCAGCTCCAGCGTTTCTTTAAGACCCCGGTTCACGCAGGTGAAAATCGGCGTATCGCGCTGGGTGTAGAGCCGTCCCTGGGTTTCGCGGAGATCCATCAGCAGATTGAGGAAATCCTCCGGTTTGTCCGTCTCAAACGCCAGCGCAAACTCCTGATCGTCCAGCCCGAACGAGTAGGTCGTGTTCAACTTAACCGAGGGATACTTGTTGCCGACGATGATATGCTCGTCCATCATTCCCTGACGCGTGTGCTTTGTCAAAAGGTACCACTCGGGGGTCTTCACGAACGGATACATAAAGAGGTACTTGGCCTTGCCGGGGATGATGCGCAAGCGCTGCTCTTCGTGCTCCGGATTGATTTTATCCACGTAGATCGAGCGCTTGGTGATGGCAAGGTACGAATACGGCGTCGTTAAATAATTCCCAAGCTTTGTGGCGAAAAGCTTGGCGGTGAACTCCTGCATGTACTCGAGCGAGTAACCGATCCGCCACATCATGAAATCCACATCGCCCCGCGTGCCCATGGTGGAATAGGTCATCACCATGAACTGCTTCCGGTCCTTGGTGTATTCTTCCACGACCTGGCTGAACTCTTTCTTGCCCTGTTCCCGTTCGGACTGTGGAAGCCGTCTCCAAAGCGGATCGACCTTGTAGAAGAGAAAGCTGACGTATTGCTGGGCCGCCGGGCGTTTCGGCGCCGTCTGGGTTTCTTCCTGGGCCTGCGCGGCCGGAGCTCCCCCCTGCTCCCGCGCCGACTTGGCTTGAGCCACGACGGACGGATCGATCATGGTAATGCCCCGGCTCTTGGCAAATTCCTCCACGCCGCGCATGGCCGATTTTCGCACGATGAACGGCACGTTTTGCATCTGAGCCCGGCCTTCCTCCGTCCATTCCGGCTGAACGGGCGCCGCGGTCTTGATCTCTTCATGGTCGCTCATGGAATCCTCCCTTACTCCCTATTGTATGAGTTCAGAATTACAGGAATTCAGAGCAAAAGAACTCTCATATATTATAGGATGAGTTAATCCATAAATATACTAATTCGACCCGACTTGTCAATTTTTTTCTGAGTCCGGAATCCGACTAGTCGGGCTTTCTTGACAAGGTCCGTCGAGGATGTTACTATCAAAAAATTCCAAACGTTTAGATGAGTTAGCGAATTTAAATCCAAAAATCATGGACTACAAACCGACCCTCAACCTCCCCAAAACCGATTTTCCCATGAAGGCCAACCTGAGCCAAAAGGAGCCCCAATGTCTGGCCCAATGGTCCGCCTCGGGCGGACGGGACGGGCTTTACGAGCGTCTCCAAGAGAAAAACCGGGATCGTTCGCGCTACATCCTTCATGACGGCCCGCCGTATGCGAACGGGCGGATCCATATCGGCCATGCCCTCAACAAGATCCTGAAAGACTTCGTGGTCAAGTCGAAGGCCATGGAAGGATTTGCGACGCCCTTTGTTCCGGGCTGGGACTGCCACGGACTCCCGATCGAGCACCAGGTCTTAAAAGATCTCGGACCGAGAAAACAGGGCATGAGTCAGACCGAGATCCGAAGGCTCTGCCGTGAATACGCACAGAAATACATTGAGATCCAGCGGGACGAATTTAAGCGGCTCGGCGTACTGGGCGATTGGGAGCATCCCTATCTGACGATGAACCCGGCTTACGAGGCCGCGATCGTCCGCGAATTCGGGAAAGTGGTTGAAACCGGCGCGGTCTACCGCGCGAAGAAACCGGTGCTCTGGTGTCCCAACGACGAAACGGCCCTGGCCGAGGCCGAGGTGGAATACGAAGACCACACCTCGCCGTCCATCTATGTGAAGTTTCCGTTTGTCATGTCCCCTCAGGAGCTTTCAAAACTTTGGGAGATTTCACTGGGGCCCAATGTCAGGCAGGTCTCGGCAGTTATTTGGACCACCACTCCTTGGACGCTGCCTGCTAATCAAGCCGTCTGCGCTCATCCTGCATATGATTATGCGTTTGTGGAAGTCGGCGACCAGGCATTTGTGATCGCGGAGAAACTTGTTGATTCATTCGTGAAGGCTTGTGGGTTATCAGGATTTTCTGTTCATGCGGCCAAAAGGCGAGGTAATCGTATCCAGGGATTGCGTTGTCGGCGACCATTCTCTGAAGAGCTTTCCCCAGTTGTTTCCGGTAATTTCGTCACTCTAGATCAGGGCACCGGCTGCGTCCACATCGCGCCGGGTCATGGCCAGGAAGACTATGAGCTATCGTTGAGCAATCCTTTGCTCAAAGTTTTTGCTCCGGTGGATGACCGGGGACGTTTTACGGATGAGGTGCCGGAGTTTCGGGGCCTCAAGGTCTTTGAAGCCAACCCGCTCATCACACAAAAGTTAAAAGAGAAAGGCCTCCTTCTTAATAAAGTTGATGACAAACAGACGCACACCTACCCCCACTGCTGGCGCTGCAAGAAGCCGGTGATCTTTCGCGCGACTGAGCAATGGTTCATCTCGATGGAGACGAAGGAACTGCGTCGGCGCGCGCTGGAGGCGATCGACCGGAACGTGAACTGGATTCCCAAATGGGGGCGGGACCGAATCTACGGAATGATCGAGAACCGTCCGGACTGGTGCATCTCCCGTCAGCGGGCATGGGGCGTGCCGATTGTCGCCTTCACTTGTCAGGACTGCAAAAAGATTCTTTACATCGACGATCCTGAAAAATACGCCGGGATCATCCGGCACGTCGCGGAGCGAATGGAACGCGAAGGCGGAAGCGACATCTGGTTCACAAAAACGGCCGAGGAACTTCTTCCGAATGGAACGGCCTGTCCGAAATGCAAAAGCGGCCGGTTTTCCAAGGAGAACGACATTCTGGACGTCTGGTTTGAGTCGGGCGTCAGCCACGCCGCCGTGCTCAAAACGAGACCGGAATTGAAATGGCCGGCCGATCTTTACCTCGAAGGCTCGGACCAGCACCGCGGCTGGTTTCACAGCGCGCTCCTGACGGCTCTCCTGACGGAAGGACAAGCGCCTTACAAATCCGTCCTGACCCACGGCTTCGTCGTTGACGGCGCCGGCAAGAAGATGTCCAAATCGGCCGGCAACGTGGTCGCGCCCCAGGAGGTGATCGAGAAACACGGGGCCGAGATCCTGCGGCTCTGGATCGCCGCGACCGATTTTCGCGAAGACGTCCGAATCTCGCAGGAGATTCTGTCCCATTTGATTGAAGCCTATCGGAAGATCCGCAACACCGGCCGCTTTCTTCTGAGCAATCTGTACGACTACGACCCGAAACGTGACGCGGTTCCGGATGAGAATCTGTTTGAAATCGACCGATGGGCGCTGCACCGGCTCCAGGGGCTGATCCGGCGCGTGCGGCAGGGCTACGCCCAGTTCGAATTCCACACGGTGTTTCATTCCCTTAATAATTTCTGCGCCGTGGACCTGAGCGCCATCTACCTGGACATCCTGAAAGACCGGCTTTATTCCGATCCGGCCGCTTCGACTTCCCGCCGGGCGGCCCAACGGGTGCTGTTCGAAACCCTGACGGTATTGACCCGGCTCATGGCCCCGGTCCTCTCCTTCACGGCGGAAGAGATCTGGAATCACATTCCCCGCGGGACCGCCGCGGCGGTCGGGCTTCGGGACGAGGACAGCGTTCACCTGGGCTCGTTTCCCACGGTGAGAGAGGCCGCCGTCGATGCAACGCTGGAAGCCCGGTGGGAAAAGCTCCTTGCCGTCCGCGAAGAAGTGGCCAAGTCGCTGGAGGCCAAACGAAACGAGAAGGCGATCGGAGCGTCCCAGGATGCTCGGGTCCGGCTGTGGGCGTCGGGAGACCTGTACGACTTTTTATTGAAATACGAACCCCAACTGGCCGCGGTTTTCATCGTGTCGAAAGCGGAGGTGAGACCTTTCGAAAGCCGGAACCCGAACGACGCGGCGTTCGTCAGCGGCCTCCTCCCGTCTTTTGCCGTAACCGTCGCGCGATCCGACGATCCCAAATGCGCGCGCTGCTGGTTCTACCGCGACACCGTAGGTAAAAATCCCCGGCAACCCCAGCTCTGCGCCCGCTGCGCGGAGGCGGTTGGCTGAAATGGCGCTCAAGGCCGCCTTCAAGACCGTCAAGGAAGATCCGCGGCGGTATCTCTTCCTGGCCGGGGTGGTCGGGACGATTTTCATCCTGGATCAGACCACGAAGGCCCTGATCCAGCGAACCATGCGACTGCACGAGTCCATTCCGGTCGTCGATCGGCTTTTCAGCCTCACCTACATCCGCAACGCCGGGGCGGCCTTCGGACTTTTCGCCGATCACGGCAACGCGCTCCGGATGGCTTTCTTTGTGACGATCTCGGTCGCGGCCGTTCTTTTTCTATTGACGTTCTTCGCGAAGATCCCGAAAGAGGCCCGGCTGGGCCGACTGTCCGTCGCCATGGTCATGGGCGGCGCCCTAGGGAACCTGATCGATCGGATCCGATTCGGCGAGGTGGTCGACTTCCTGGATTTTTATGTCGGCTCGTATCACTGGCCGGCTTTCAACGTGGCCGATTCCTGCATCAGCGTCGGCGTCACCCTCCTGATCTGGTACTTCATCCGGGAGGAACAGCGGGCCAAATCGTCGAAGCACCCTCCCTCCGTTCATGTCTAAAGAAGGTAGATACCCAGCCCCTATAACAGACCGCATCGTTTCTCGGGATATCATCGTCGCCCCCAAGTTCGCCTCCGAGCGGCTGGACCATTATCTGATCCGGCAGCAGGTGCACGCCTCCCGCACCTATCTTCAGCGACTCGTCCGGGACGGCGAAATTCGCGTGAACGACCGGGAGGTCAAGCCCAATTATAAGGTCCGTCCGGGAGACCGCGTGACCTGCCGCGTGCCGACCCCGGTCCCCCTGGAAATAACGGCCGAGCCGATCCCGCTGGACGTGCTTTACGAAGACGCCGGTCTTCTGGTGCTGAACAAACCGGCGGGCCTGGTAATGCATCCCGCGCCGGGACATTACACCGGGACCCTCGTCCACGCCCTTTTGGCCCATTGTAAAAACCTTTCCGGGATCGGCGGCCGGCAACGGCCGGGCCTGGTCCATCGGCTTGACAAAGACACCTCCGGCGTCATCGTCGTGGCCAAGACCGACGCCGCCCACCGGTCGCTTTCCCGGCAGTTTAAAGACCATTCCATTGAACGGACGTATCAGGCCGTCGTGGCGGGCCGTCTGCCGAAGAACGGAGGGATGATCGACCTGGCCATCGGTCGGGATCGATGGGAACGGAAAAAGATTTCCCATCGGACCTCCAGGCCCCGCGAGGCCCGGACGGCGTATCGCGTCCTCGAACGCTTCAAGACCGCCACGCGGGTCGAAGTCCGTCCCCAGACGGGGCGCACCCACCAGATCCGCGTGCATTTCGCGTCCCTCGGCCACCCGGTTCTGGGCGACCGGGTCTATGGGGGACGGTCGGTGATTCCGGCCGCGGCCACCGCGGCCCGTCAGATGCTCCATGCCGAACGGTTGGGATTTGTTCATCCGCAAAGACGGGAGTACGTCGAGTACTCCGCCCCCCTTCCTCCCGACATGGAGCGCGTGATTGAAGCCCTTCGCGCGGATAAACAACCTTGACTTTGACGACTATACGGCGGTATACTCCATATTGAACTTTCTATTTTTGATCTCATCCTGTTAAGGAATTACGAAACTCCAACCGGCAAGGGGGATATGACATGAAGCGCGTATCGAAGACGCACGTGGGGCAGCGGATCCGCGCGATCCGCGGGAAAATGAATCAAACCGACTTCGCCAAGATCATCGGGGTGCGCAAACAAAATTACGTGAGCCGGTACGAACACGGCCGGATTCCCAACCCGGAACTTCTGGTTCGCATCGCCAATCACGGGAAGGTCACGGTGGATTGGCTCTTAACCGGTCGAGGCAAGGGGCCGAAATCCCGTTAAAACACCCAGCCCCGTAAAACGATCTTACGGGGCCGGGGTCCTTTCCTTCTAAGTCGTTCCTTCCCTAAAAGGCAAAGTCAAACGCGAGCAGCGCGGTCTGTCCGACCTGATTGCCGCCCGCGGCGTCCGTCTTCTTCGTCTGAAAATAGTTGTATTCGGCATGCAAGGTGGTGTCGACCCGCGTCGAGATGTTGAAGTTGTACCGCGCCATGACGGTGTGTGAATTCACGTCGTTAAAGCTCTTGGCAAACGCGGGGTCGCCCTGACGGCTGTTGCGGACAATATCATACCGGTAGATGAACAGCCACGCGGGAATCTGAACGGGATTGTAATCCAGTTCCGCGAAGCCTCCGTTCCAGACCGCGTTCTGGGCCCCCGCGATTCCCTGCGAGGAAAACAGCTCTTTGTTGTCGTTCGCATGCATGTAGGCCCCGAAGATATTCAGCTGATTTAACGCGGTCACGCTGACATCCCCTCCGATGCGGGAAAACGCCTGGCCGTCCGACGCGATCGCCCCGCAACCGCTCGGCCCGGAGGGCGACGCCGCGCAGACGGAATTCGGCGCCGTGGGCGCCTTGCCGTACGCTCCGAAGACCCCGACCCGTTGACCGGAGACAATCCCGTAGCCGCCGAAGGATTGAGTGACGTGCCCGTAGAAATTGAGCCGATGACCTCCGCCGGTGGCATCGGCGTTGACATCGCTGTTGGAAAGCGCGTTTAACGAATACCGGAAAAAACCGTCGCCGGGAGTGGCCTTGATTCCCGCCAGCTCCAACCCCGGATGATTATCGCCGATGCCGAAATCGTTGGGATCGGCATAGCCCTGGGTCGGGAGAAGCCCGGGATTGGCCAACAACGTCGTATAGGGCGTTCCGGCCACATAATGGTACATCACAAACGGGGTGTTGAGCGTCGGGCTGCGTTTCTCGCTGAACGGGAGGTCCAGCTCGTACTTCCCCACCCTCATGTTCAAGAGATAATCACTGTGGAAGAGATTGTCCACCTTCAGGAAGGCCGATTCCAGATCGCTGTCGTCCAGGCTGCTCCCGGAGCCGAATCCGGCGCTTCCCAGGCCCGGAGTAAAAACGACGCCGAAACTGATATCCCGGGCCAGGGTGCCGAAACTCAGGACATCCAGGCCGGTGAACCCGAACCCCCCGCTGGAAATGTTCGCCGTCGGATCACCCGGAGTCCCGTCGCCCGCCTTGTGGAGGCTGGAATACTGATAGCCCACCGTGGTCCGGAACGCGACCGGCCAGTACCCGTTCGTCAAGCCTTCCGAGGTCGGCAGATCCTGTTCGCCCAGAAGCTGATAACCGCGGTCACGGAACAGGTTCCCGAAGTCGCTCAATTTTGGAAAGGACGGCACATGGCAGACGCTGCAGGGGAGATTGTATTTCCGGGCAAAGGCCGGGATCGCGAGGGCCTGTTTGGGCGTAAGCGGTATCGTAAGTAAGAAGGCAAGACCGGCGAACAAACCGAGAAGGATCCGTTGCATTGAAACCTCCTTGTTGATGGTAACGCTGAACGAGTCTAGAACCTCCATCGACTTAGAATCCGGTCGACCTCTAAAATAAAACTATATCACTCATTTACAAAATGTCAATACTATAATTAGTATACCAATGGTTTTTCCTTGAACCGCTTCATCCGGAAAGTCTCCTCCCGCTCCCGCTCCTCCAGGGCAAAGCGGATCGTCCGGATCTGGTAACGCAATTCCGGCAGGACGATCTCGGTGAGGGCGTTGATCCGGCGCGTTGTTTTCTTGATCTCTTCGCCGATCTTCTTCAGTCGCATCTCGACCGAAATGATCTTGAGAATCTGGTCCAGCACCTTTTCAAAATCGCGCGCCGCCGTGTTCGTGTAACCGGAAACGCTCGGCACGGCGTACCCTCGCGCGTCGGCGGAGCGGACGACGCTCCGGCACTGGATTTCCGGAAACGTAACGCCCCAAACATTCCGTTCGACCAGCTCAAACGGGATGTCCCGCCGGGCCGCGAAGGCGGCCGATTCAACGACGGCCCGGCCGTCCAGCCCGAGGGCCACGGCCAGGGAGTTCATGGCCCCCTCCATCATCCGCCGAAGAAGATCCCGCGAGGCGACCACGGTGTCCATCGCCGAGAAAAATTCGCGGACCAGCGCCTCACGCTTGCTGCGCAGAAGATCCAGCCCCTTCCGGGTCGATCCCACCCGGGCTTTCAGGATCAGGAGGTTCATTCGCGTCGGACTGGTTTTCTGCATTCACACCCCCGCTTCGGGATGACCGGAAACCGTCACCCTTTATAAAAGCGCTGGACAAACTCGGGCTTGATCCGCGTGAGCCGTTCCTTGGGAAGAAGGCCCAAAAGCGACCACCCCAGGTCCAGGGTCTGCTCCAGGCGGCGCTCCTCCCCGCCCTGGCTCACGAATTCCCGCTCGAACCGCTCGGCGAATTGAAGCAGCCGCTTGTCCGATTCGGTCAAGCCCTCTTCGCCGACGATGGCGGCCAGACGGCGGAGATCCCGTCCCTGGGCGTAGAAGGCGTACAGCTGGTCCGCCACGCCGCGGTGGTCCGCCCGGGTTTTCCCCTCGCCGATCCCCAGATTCATCAGGCGCGACAGGCTCGGCAGAACGTCGATCGGCGGATAAATCCCCTTTCGGTGAAGATCCCGCGACAGGACGATCTGGCCTTCGGTGATGTAACCCGTGAGATCGGGAATCGGGTGGGTGATGTCGTCGTCGGGCATCGTCAAAATGGGCAGCTGCGTCACCGAGCCGGGAAGTCCTTTGATCCGTCCGGCCCGCTCGTAGATCATGGCCAAATCCGTATACATATACCCGGGATACCCCCGGCGACCCGGAATCTCCTCGCGCGCCGTGGCGATCTCGCGGAGCGCCTCGCAGTAATTGGTGATGTCCGTGAGGATGACCAGGACATGACGGTTGCGGGTGAAGGCGAGATACTCGGCCGCGGTCAGGGCGAATCGCGGCGTCAGGAGCCTCTCGATCGTGGGATCGTCGGCCAGGTTTAAAAACACGACGGTGTGCTCCGACACCCCGCTCTTTTCAAACTCCTCCAGGAAGAACGAGGCTTCGCGGAAAGTAATGCCCATCGCGGCGAAAACGATGGCGAACTCGGCCTCCTCGCCGATCACCTTGGCCTGCCGGAGGATCTGGGCCGCGATTTCTTTCGCCGGCAGACCGGATCCCGAGAAAATCGGCAGTTTCTGCCCGCGCACCAACGTGTTCAGCCCGTCGACGGTGGAGAGCCCGGTCTGGATGAAATGCCCGGGCTTGTCGCGCGCGACGGGATTGATCGGACTGCCGATGATTCCGACCCACCGCTCCGGAATAATCTCCGGCAGGCCGTCGATCGGCTCGCCCACCCCGTTGAAACGACGGCCCAGAATGTCCGGCGAAAGTCCCATCCGGGCGACGTTCTCGGAGAACCGGAGCCGCGTGCCGGTGGTGCTGATGCCGGCGGTGGCCTCCAGCACCTGGATCACGGCATGCCGGTCCGAAATCTCGATCACCTGACCCCGGCGTTCCCGGCCGTCGGGCAAAAGGATCGCGACCATCTCGCCGACGGAGACCCGGCGGACCTTCTCCACAAACAGCAGCGGGCCGCTGACGGAATGAAGGGTGCCGTATTCCCGGGTCAGATAATCCATCAGCCGGTTTCCCGCTTGCGTTCCTGGTCCATTCGAGCCATTAATTCCTTCGCCCGATCGACGAACCCGGTCGCCGGGATCTCTTTCATCCGTCCGAGCTCTTCCCGGATCGGAAGACCGAAGATCTCCTCCACCGGCCGGCCTTTTTTCTGGAGGTCCTGACAGAGAAGCTCAAAGTCGAAGATCACCTTGAGCATCCAGTACTGCTTTTCCATCGGACAGGAAGCGTCCGTCTCCGAGAACGCGTGCTGTCGGAGAAAATCCTCCCGAAGCACGCGGCCGAGTTCCAGCGTGATCCGTTGCGGCTCCTGCAGGGCGTCGATGCCGACCAGTTGAACGATCTCCTGGAGTTCCTCTTCCTGTTGCAACAGCGCCATCATCCGTTTACGGAGGCCGGACCAGTCGGGCGCGACCGACCGCCGGTAATAGTCCTCCAACGAATCCATGTAAAGCGAGTAGCTGCGTTTCCAGTCGATGGCCGGGAAATGCCGCCGGTGGGCCAGGTCGGAGTCCAGGGCCCATAATGTCCCGGCCACGCGCATCGAACACTGCGTCACCGGTTCGGAGAAATCGCCCCCGGGCGGGGAGATCGCCGAAACCACGGTAATGGATCCCTGACGCTCGCCCGATCCCAGACAGGCCGCGCGTCCCCCGCGCTCGTAGAAATTGGCCAGCCGCGTGGCCAGATACGTGGGGTATCCCTCTTCCCCCGGCATCTCCTCCAGCCTCGAAGAAATCTCCCGCAGCGCCTCGGCCCATCGAGAAGTGGAATCGGCCATGAGGGCGACGCGATATCCCATGTCGCGATAATACTCGGCGATCGTGATCCCGGTGTAGATCGAGGCCTCGCGGGCCGCCACCGGCATGTTGGAGGTGTTGATCACCAAAACGGTCCGCTCCATCAGCGGGCGGCCCGAGACCGGGTCCGTCAGCTCCGGGAAATCGGCCAGGACTTCGGTCATCTCATTGCCCCGCTCGCCGCAGCCCACGTATATAATGATGTCGGCCTGCGCGTGCTTGGCCAGGGTCTGCTCGACCACCGTCTTGCCGGTTCCAAAGCCGCCCGGCACGATCGCCGTGCCGCCGGCCGCCACGGGAAACAGAAGATCGAAGATCCGCTGGCCGGTGATGAACGGCAGCGTGGGAGAGAGACGTTCACGGAACGGACGCGGGGTGCGCACGGGCCAGTTCTGCATCAACGTCAGCGGCGTTCCGTTATCGAGCGCGGCGATCGTGTCCGTCACCCGGAACGAGCCTTCATGGATCTCGGTCACCTTCCCGGAAACGGCGGGCGGAACCAACACGCGGTGCTCGATTCGCGGCGTCTCGGCAATGGTGCCGATCACGTCCCCGCCGGAAACGGACTCGCCGGATTTCACGGTCGGGACAAACGGCCACTGTTTGGCGCGAGGGAGAGCGGGAACGACGACGCCGCGGCCGATAAAGTTCCCTTCCTCTTGTCGGATCACGTCCAGCGGCCGTTGCACACCGTCGAAGATCGATCCGAGCAGGCCCGGGCCGAGCTCCGCCAGCAGCGGTTCCCCCGCATCGATCACCGCCTCCCCGAGCGAAAGCCCGGTCGTGTCCTCGTACACCTGGATCGTGGCGCGATCGCCCTCCAACCGGATCACTTCGCCCAGAAGGCCGGTTTCGCCCACGATCACGCGATTGTACATCCGGGTCCCGATCATACCCGCCGCCACCACCGTGGGGCCCGAGACTTGGCTGATGACCCCTCTGAGCGGTTCCCGGTTTGAAGCCGGCCGCTCCCGCTTCTTATCCATGCAGGCCCCTCTCCATGCCGCCTCTATTTCCGGATCCGGATCTGGTAGCCGATGGCCCTGCGGATCAGCCGGGCCGCGTACTCCTCCGGCGGCACCGCTTCCCGCCAGATCTTGACCGTCGGAATCGGCAGAAACAACGGCTCGGTGCTGTGCTCGAGCCGCCGCTCCAATTTCTCCGGGAGCCGACGAACCATCTCCTCATCGAGGATCACAAGCCGTGCGTTCTTTTCCCTCAACAGTTCTTCGAGCCGCTCTTGCAACTCCTCCATGGTATCGGCCTTTCTCACCTCGACCCCGCTCAGACGAAAACCCAACGCGGTGTCCCGGTCGAGAACGGCCACAATGCGGTCCATCAAACCTCCATCGTCAGCAGGCCGAGAAGCGTGGGCTCCGGAAGATTCACCAGGCGGCCCCGGACAATCATCCGGAGGTTCATGAGTTCGTGGATTTTATCCCAAAGGAAAGCCATGACGACTCCGACGCCCAGGGGATCCGTCCGATGGATGCGGTGCGCCGTTCGAAGCGTCGCGCGCTCCAGTTGTTTTTCGACCCACGCGAGCGTTCCGAGCCCAGGGGGGGGTTCGCCCAACCCGGCCAACACCGGCCCGAAGCGCGTCGCCCGGACCCGCAGAAGGGCTTCGGCCAGACCGCCGGCTTCGAGCACTTTCACGAAATCCCCGTACGGGAAACTCGTTCCGCCGGGGAGGAAAAACCTTCCCCTTTCGAGAAAAACGGCTCGTTCATCGGCCATTTTCAAGGCCGTCATGAGATTGGTCTTGTCCGCGAGGTGGCCCAGGAACGCACGGAGGGACTTTTGATGGGTCGAACGCTCCGATTCAAGGATCCATCCGTCGGCGTCGATCCGGCCGGGCTGCCGGAAATAGAATCGGTCCAGCGCGAGTTCCAAGAGATAGAGATCCCGCGCCTCATGGTAATCCCGCAGGGCCTCCGTCAACGGCGCGGCATGCGGGCTCCGCCAGGTCAGGAGGAGATCGACGACGGCCCGGAGCGACGGCTGCTTGGCCAGCTCCCTGAGCGCGGGCTCATCGTAGGTGGCCGTGGGGATCAGGGAACGGACGATCTCTTCCGGCGGCAGGAGGATCTGTTTTCCCCTGAGAATCGTCTTGAGGTTATAGAGGTCCCAATACGCCAACAGCATCTCCACCCAGACCCGGGGTTCATCGCCGGACATCCGAAGGAGTTTGGTGAGAGTCGCGCTGAAATCCCGTCGGAGCCCTTCCTCGATCTTGACCGGATCCGCCTCCGCTTCCCCTGCCGCCTCGATGGCCGGCCCATAGGGGCCGTTCAGCAGGGCGGCCAGGATCGCCGGGAAATCCGGAAGGACGATCAATTCCTCATAGGCTCTTCGCGTCAACAACCGGGATCGCATCGCACCCAGACGCGCGGCCAGGCAGTTAAAATCGGACATGATCGGCTTTCAACCCCTCGGATCGTTCTCAAACAAGACCCGATTCGCCTCAACCAACAAGTCCGATCGGGCTTTGAGAAGTCTGGACCGCAATGTGTTCCGGATCACGACCCGGTACTCTCCGTCGGACAACTCAAACCCTCCGTACGGATCTTCTCCCGTCCCCGCCATCGGCTCAAAACGGAAAGCTCCGTTTCCGACCAACGACTTGAGCAACGGGAGGGTTTTGGAATCGGCCCGGATGACGATCTCCCCTTCCGGCCATTCCGGCCGGGTTTCACTTAACAGTCTCTCCAATACCATCGGATATCTTTTTTCGGATGCCACGGCCTTGAGTTTCTCTTCCAATCGGCCGAAAACTTCCCGCATCAGATCCGACCGGACCCGGGCCCATTCAAGGCGGGCCTCCCGCCGCGCGCGATTCAACAGCCGGGTTCGTTCCTGATCCAGATCCCGGGCGATCGAGTCCTGAAACTCCCGTTCCAATCGATCGCATTGGCGCATCGCGTCCTCGATGATTTGCCGGGCCTGTTCCCGGGCCGCCGTCAACGCCCCCTCTTTCTTGAGTTCGGTTCCCCGCCGGAGATCCCCGATCAGTTCTTCGTAACCCATGCCGTCTCACTTCAAGGTGAAAAGAATCAGGATCGCGATGGTAAAGCCGAAGATCACGAGCGTTTCCGGAATCACCAGGAGGATGATCGCTGTTCCAAACGATTCCGGTTTTTCGAGAATGGCCCCGACCGCCGCCGCCCCGATTCGGGCCTGGGCCATACCGGTCGCGAGGGCCGTCAAGCCGATCGCCAACCCCGCCCCGATCGCAATGAGTCCGATCTCCATAATCACGCGCTCCTTTCATGGTGTAGTTTTTTAAAGGGCTTGTACTCAAGACCTCCGCCTTGGAAAAAGTTCTCAAAAAATTCGACGTAATGCAAGCGCAGCGACTGGATCGTGGGCGAGATGATTCCGAAGATCAGATTCAGAGCGTGGAGGATGCTTGCGATCAGGATTCCCAGCACAACGTTTCCGACCAGCCCCCCCAATTTGTTGGCGGCAAAGGCCAGCGCCACCGAAGCCACGCCGATGCCCATCAACCGGAGGTAGGACAGGATATTCACCAGATTGTGGATTTCCATCGCAGCCGCCGCACCTCCGCGGATGATCATCAACGCAACGCTGGCCAAGGCCAATATCAGCCCCGCCGTCACGGCGGACTTGGGAAGAAACCCGACGATCCCGGTCGCCGTCAGAAGAAAGCCCACCATCAGCCCAAGGCTGCTGAATTTCACCCAGATCTCCCGACGATTCCCGTGTTTGACGGCCGTGAAGATCCCCAGTCCGATGCCGAGCAGGATATGAACCACGCCGACGGCCAGGGCCAGATAAAGATTCTGCAGGAAGCCGCCCATACGGTTCATCAGAATCGGACGGAGGCCCAGCTGCTCGCCCAGATCGCCGAAGAACTCGCCGTACAAGACGCCCCAGAGGATCGAAGAGACGGACGCCGCGGTAAAAATAGAGGCAAAGTCCTCGACAAAAACATTGCCGCGAAAACGCTTCCGGACGATCGCGGCCGCGATCAGCAGAAGCGCGCCGTAGCCGATGTCGCCGATGATCATCCCGAAAAACAACGGGAAGAAGATCGCGATGTACGGCGTCGGATCGATCGTCCCGTATTTGGGCAGAGGGAGGATCCGCGTGAACTGTTCAAACGGCCGCAGGAAGCGGGGGTTGTCCAAAAAAACCGGTATCCGTTCCCGTTCCCGTTCATCGACATGAACCGGGTCAATCACCACACGGCCCTCCCATTGATCGGCCAGATGGCGTCGCAAGCCCTCGAGGTCCCGGCTGGGCACCCAGCCGTAGATCACAAAGGTCATCTTTGTCTCATAGAAAGAGGCCGAGATCAGGATTTCGCTGATCTTGTTCTCAAGCCAGGACCGGAGTTCCGCCAGCGACCCGTACCACCGTGCGGACAAGGCCGCGAGCTCCCGATCCACCTCCTTAATCCGCCGGGGCAGCTCCCGGCGTTTATGCAGGATGATTTTGAACGCTTCGCCCAGCGGCTTGTTCGTGACGGAGGAAGGCAGCCGCAGTTCGCCGATATCCTCATCCAACAGCAACCGCTTCACCCGGGCGTATCCGTCCTTCGGAAAGACAAGAAGCGCGGCCAGGACTTCGTCGTCCACCGGGGCATAAAAGATCTCGTACTGGTTCTGGGTCATCCGAGCCATCGCCTGTTCCAGAAGCGGGATCACGTCCTTTTCTTTGATCCGGATGGCGATGCCCAGGTAATCCAAATCCCGGCTTTCCCGGACTTGGGAGATCAGCGGCGAGAGGACCTGAAGGATTTTTTCATACCGTTCCAGGATCGACAGCTCATCCGTGTAGACCTTCTTCTTTGCGACGAGCCGATCCAGACGCGCGGCCAGCGATTCGATCTTGACCCCGGCCTCCTTGAAAAAACGGTCCGTCGCTCCGGACGGCGCGCCGACCGGAGCCGGCCAGGATTCCCCCGACGGCGCGGGGAGAAGCAGCAGGATCTTTTTCACCTGTTCAAGAAAGATCTCCAGGGTTTCTTTATCGTGGAGGGTGGGAGCCGCGATCGAAAACCGCCGGAGAAGGATCTCATCGATCTTTTGAACGTCCGGCGGCCGGGATTCGACATGGATCCGGCCGAAGCCGTGGAGAAAATCGGTGACCTGGGGGAGAAGCCCTTTCGGCCCCATGATCCGGATCTTGGTCATCTTCACAACCATGCCGACACTCCCTTCCGCGTCAGAACGGGAGAAGGCGTTTGAGCAATTGTTCGACGACTTCGGGAATCTTGGTTGCCGCCGATTCCTGCACTCGGCGGGCCTGTTCGCGGGCCTCTTCAACGATGCGCTGGGCTTCCTGGCGGATTTCCAGCAACTGCCGCGCAAGCAGCGACTCGCGCCGGTCCGCGCATTCCTGTTTTTTCATCCGTAGAATATCGGCCGCCTTGGATTGAGCCTGCTCGCGCATGGAGCGCGCCTCGGCCTCCGCTTCCCGGAGAACCCGATCGGCGTCCCGCTCCGTTTCATGAATCCTGTGCAAGATATCCTGATCCTGGATCGGCCGATCGTCCATAAAGTGGGCCCTATCTTACTCGTATCCGATGAAAACTGTCAATTGGGGAGGCCGCGCGGCTCGCCGATCGATCCGTTCAGGCCCTGGCAATAAGAACGGCCAGATAAATCACGCCCAAGGCCAACACGAGATTAATCCGAGCCAGCCAAGGAACCAGTCGCCGCAGACGCGAGGATGGAGGGTCTTCCGCCGCCGGCCGCGAGGTAAGCAAAGGTCCCAGGATAAAATCGTGGAGGGCGCTCAGGACAATCATGACGGCGACCAGCGAGAGTTTGAGCATGAGGAGGCGGCCGATCAGCGTATCCCATTGGAGCTGGAGATGGACGACGTTCAGAAAACCCGTGAACAGCAATACCATGACGGCGATCCAGCCCACGCCTTTGGCCGCGGTTCCCACCGTCCCGAGCAGCTCCCGGCGCGTGTCCTGGGGAAACCGCCGCAGCGCGGGGGCCAGGATAAGGCTGATAAAGATCATCCCGCCGATCCAGACGACCGCCGCAAGAATATGAAGCCAGACCACGATCCCCCAGGACAGAAACTCTCCGATGGGTCAGCCTCCGATGCCGGACATGGCGATCTGGTACACCGGTTCGGGATCTTCCGCGAAATGATTCCCGGCCGGTTTGCGGTAGGCCGTTTCGAGAATGAGGTTGGAAAGCTCGACGTCGCTCCAACCCTGCCGCAGGGGAGTCTTCAGGTCCACCCCGTCCTCGTGGGCGAGGCAGAGTTGAAGGCGACCGCGGGACGACAGTCTTAAGCGGTTGCAGGTGGAGCAGAACCGCTCGCTCACCGGACTGACGATCCCGATCCGGGCCGGCGTTCCCGCGATCCGGAATTCCCGGGCCGTGGAGCCGTTTTGAAACGGCAGCGGGATCAAGGGATATCTCCGCTCGATGCTTTGTTGTATCTCCGCCGCCGAAACGAAACGATCGCGGTTCCCGATCCCGACAGACCCCAGCGGCATCACCTCCAGGAACCGATGCGTCACGCCCTTGGAGACCGCGAACTCGACCAACCCGGGCAGCTCATCGTCATTGATCCCCCGCAGGACCACGGTGTTGAGCTTCACCGGCGTCAGCCCGACCTTAAGAGCCCGGTCGATCCCCGCCAAAACGTCCGACAATCGGCCGCCGCGCGTGATTCGATGGAAGCGGTCCGGATCCAGGGAATCGAGGCTGATATTGATCCGGTTCAGACCGGCGGTTTTCAGTTCCCAAGCCGCCGGGGCGAGACGCGAGGCGTTGGTGGTCAGGGATAGATCCGCCCGTCTCCCGATTTCGCCGTCCCTGGCAAGCATCGCGACCAGAACGGGCAAGTCGCGTCGCACCAGCGGTTCCCCGCCCGTGATACGGACCTGTGTGATTCCCAAACGGCAAAGGATGCGAACAAGACGGCGAATCTCCTCAAACGTGAGGAGTTCGCTGCGGGCTTCTTGCGGCTCGCCCGCTTCCGGCATGCAATAAAGACAGCGCATGTCGCACCGATCGGTTACGGACAAGCGCAAATACGACATGGAACGGGAAAACCGGTCCACCAGACGGCTCATGTCGCGTTCTTTCCCTTCGAATCGTCTTTCGGCGGCTTGTCTTTATCAGGAAGGGAAGGCGGTTCGTGTTCCGACATGGATTTTCGGAATCCGCGGATGGCCTTGCCCAAACCTTCGCCGATCTCCGGCAGTTTTCCCACGCCGAAAATCAACAGAACGATCACCAGGATGACCAGCAACTCCGGCATGCCGATTCCGAACATGCTTCACCTCAACGCCGATGGATTTTTGGGGCAGCTTGTCATGCGCCGCTTTCCTCGCCCAGGATATAGTTCACCATGTGAAGAAACCGTTCGTTCATTTTTTGAAGGGCCGTGCTCAGCGTGAGCGCGATCACTTTCATGATCTTTTGTGTGATCACGGGATCGTTTTTCTCCAGACGGTCGTATTGATTCTTCGTCAGGACAAAGACCTTTACGTCCTGCGTCGCCCGCGCCAGGGCCGAATGGTTTCGTCCGGACAGAAAAGACAGCTCCCCGAAGAGACGCCCCTTCTTGAAGACCGCCAGGGTTTCCTGATACCAACCTTTCATGGTCTTGACCACTTCCACCTCACCCTCGACCAGCAGATATAAAGCCTTTCCTTCCTCCCCTTCATTGAAGATGATCTCCCCCTTTTTAAACGACTTCTCTTCCATGACCTCCGTTAATTTTTTTAATTCGTCCTCGGACAGTTCCTGGAAAAACGGGACCGTCTTCAGGTCCGCGACCTGGATCATCTGGGTCTCCTGTTTTATAGGGGCTTGACGAGACAATTATACGCCCCTTGATAGGACCCTTCAAGCGGAAAAGCGGGCCGGGAGGATCACCGATATAAGCGCCGCCGGAACTCACCGCGTGTTGGGGGAGGAGCCGCCGGGCACAACGCGTTCATCGCTTCGACCGGAAACCGGCGCCAGTGTACGCTCGCCGCCGAGATCGCCCGGGAGCACCGGTCGTTCCGGAAGGATGTATTCCACGTCCCGGGATTGCCCGTCCCGGTAGACCGACAAACGGACCTTCATGCCGACCTTCAAAGCGCGCATACCGTCGAGCAAGGCTTCCGGAGAGACCATCCGCACACCGTTCATGCCGGTGATGATGTCGCCGCCGAGCAGGAAAGACCGTCCGTTGATCACGACCTCCACTTGTCCACCCCGGAGCCCCGCCTTCTCCGCCGGACTCCCCGGCTCGATGACCTCCACCAGAAGGCCTGCGACCAACGGAATGCGGATAAGCTCTTGGAGGGATTCATCGACGAGCTGTCCATGAAAGCCGAGCCACGGGCGGATGACACGACCCTGCGTCATCAATGAAGGCTGTACCGTTTTGGCCAAATTGATCGGGACCGCAAACCCGATATTTTGGGCCTCCTCCATCATGGCCGTCGTGATCCCGATCACCTCGCCGCATCGGTTCAGAAGCGGGCCGCCGGAGTTGCCGGGGTTAATCGGCGTATCGGTCTGGATCATCGGCTCCATGAGCGAAAAAGGAGTCTCGGGCAGGATTCGGTTGACCGCGGAGACGATGCCTCGTGTCAAGGTCTGATCGAGCCCCAGGGGGTTTCCAATCGCCAGGACTTCCTCGCCGACGCGGACGCGATCGGAGTCGCCCAAGGTCGCCGCGGGCAGCTTGCCCGACGAGGGCGGCGGGATGCGCAGGAGGGCCAGGTCGAAAATCGGGTCTCCCCCCACAAGTTGAGCCGCAAGGCTCGTGCCGTCGTCCAGGGTCACCGTGATCACCTGGCGGTCGGATACCACGTGGAAGTTGGTCAGAATCAGTCCGGCCGGATCGATGATCACACCCGATCCCACGCTGTGGCTCACGCGGTCGAACGGTTGGTAGGGATTGACGGCCGTCGTGGCGATAAAAACAACGGACGGCGACACCCGATCAAAAATATCCGGAATGGATTCCGTGCAGCCGCCCGCCGGAGACCGCTCCGCGGCCGCGCTCGTTCGAACGGCGCTAAAGGCATTGACAACGAGAACGCCGGCCAGAAGCAACCTCCACGCGATAACCCTGGCACGCGGACCGCCGCGCTCCATCCTCATACTTGCGCCCGCTCTTTCAGCAAACCCGCCCACCGTGCAAACACCGCCCGTCCAAGGGCGTTAAGCCTCGGCAGATGCTTTCCGGCCTGCTGAAGGATCCGGCGACCGTTCAGACCCGATGCCGGAAGCTCGTCCTGAAACGTCTTCACCATGTCCTCGATGATTTGTTCGGTCACTTCCATGTGAAACAGAACCCCGTAGGACGAGCGGCCGTGGCGGAACGCCTGATGGGGGGTCCGTTCCGACGACGCCAGGGAAACCGCGCCGGAAGGCAGATCAAAAACATCGCCGTGCCAATGGTACGCTGTAAACGAGGGATCCAGGGCGGTCCAGACCGGATCCGTTTTTCCCTCCGGGGTCAACGTCACTCGATACCATCCGATCTCTTTTGTGGGCCCTTCCGCCACCACCGCACCCAACGCCGAGGCCAACAGCTGGCTGCCCAGACAGACTCCCAGAATCGGCTTGTCGTCCCGAAGCGCCTCTTCCATCAGCCGGATTTCTTGTCTTAAGAACGGATAGCGGTCCTGCTCATAGACCCCCATCGGCCCGCCCATGACGATCAGGCCGGACGATGTCTCCAAAGAATGCGGCACCGGCTGGCTTTCAAAGATGCGGACCGTTCGGATCGAAATATTTTCTTGGCGGAGAACCTCGGCAATCGTCCCGAGCGTTTCACAACGAACATGCTGTAACGCCAGGATCTCCGACATAAGGCTCCTTGCGGACCGCCCGCGTGATTCCGCCGGATTCCCGCCGGCTCCCGCCCGTCCCAATAAAGTATTCGTTCCTTGAAAGGCTTACTTTGGCGGCGGAGCAGATGCACCGTTTGATTTATTTGAACCGGAGGGTGTCGTTGGCGAGGATGTCCTCGCCCGCAATCATTCGCCCGATCGCCGTATCCTCGCCGACTTGATCGATCACGACCTCGCCCACGATCACCGGCGTGGGTTTCGGAATCTCACCCGTCTCGGGGTCATTGACCTTTTCCAGATAGGTCTGGACGTAGCCGGTCATGCCGACCACAAGGCCTTTGTTGGAACCCCCGTTCAAGGTCACGAGGTCGGCATTCTTACTGACGATTTTCATGTCGGGAACCCGGGGAACCGCTTTCGAAATCGATTCTCCGAGAGTAACGACGTCGTCCCGCGTGATCTCCATGGACCGGCGGCCCTGAAAGCTCAAGGTATGCTGGTCGGCGTACATGACGGCCTTGTTTCGGCTAAGAAGCCGAAGCTCCACCACGATCGTCTTATCGATCCGGGAAAATCGGGTGACGGTCCCCGAGACCACGCCGTCGATCATGCGCTTGTCCATCAAGCTTTGGATCGTCTCGCCGGCGTCCCGGGGCGAGAGTCCGCGAAGGGGCTCTCTCTCATAGAGATCCAGCCGACCCGTTTTGAACAGGACCGTTGTCAGGATGTCGGGAATCGTCTTCACCAGATCTCCGGCCTGACCGGTCTGGTCCGTGAAATCCATGACGGCCACCCGGAATTTGAAGTTTTCAATCGCCACATCCTGCCGCGGACGGAACGGCGCCGTCAACGGCGGAGGAACGATGACGCCGCAACCCCACGCCCACAGACCGCAGACGAAGAGGACGAGCCCTCTTCTCATGGCGCGTCGTTGTAAATCCGCTCCCATCCTCGGCTCCCGTTGATCATCTGATCCGCGACTTGGCCCATTCCCCGATATCGATCGGGTCGGCCAGCTCCGCGGACTTCTTGTAGGCCTCTTGCGCTTCCTTCGGTTTTTTCATCACCTCGTCGCAGTAACCCATCCAGGCATAGACCTGGGAGTAGGACCATCGACTGGTGAGCAGCGCGGTAAAGATCCGCATGGCTTTATCGCATTGACCCCGGCGCGCCGCGATCTCTGCAAGATAATAATAACCCTGGGCATCCAACCGCTGGGTGCTTAGGGCTTGTTGGACATAGGTCATCGCGGTCACAAGAGATTTCTCACGCGCTTGCGGACTTAAGCCCGGAAACGTCGACTCGACGATGTACGTGAAACCCGTGTTCAGGAGCGCATAGGGCTGGTCGGGCTTGATATCCAGGACCATTTGATAGCATGTGCGGGCCCGGAGGCCGTGAATTCCCCGAACCTGCGACCAGAGCTCCGGTGGAGTATGATCATCGGACTTTTCGCGCATCATGACGTCGCGATGAGCGTCGCCGCGCCTCAGCAGTTCCTTGACCGGTTGGTCTTTCTTACAATCGAGGGGATAGTCCGCCTCGCGAACCGGGGGAGGCGCGGCACAGGCCGTCAGTAAGATCATCAAGGACAGACTGAAGAGACAAAGCATCCTGAAGCAGGGCGTCAGGAATGGGCTTCTGGACTCCGACATCGACGGGATCACGCCTCTCCGCGCAAATTGGCGACATGGTAACATGCACAAAGCCGCATGTCAATTCACTCGTTTCGGGTTTGTTGGCCTTGCCATTCGCGAGCCCCTCCATTATAGTAGGGTTGTCATCCAATAGATAGTAAAGAATCCATTGCAAAGGAGTGGAATATGAATAAACGCTCTCGATCGCTTCTGGGCATATTCGCGCTGACGCTTTTCTGGACCGGCTGCGTCAGTCAGCAGAGTTATCAATCCGTGGTTCAACAGTTTGAAAGGGAGCGCCAACAAAACGAGCAGCTTCGGAAGGAGAATGATCAGCTCAAAGCGGACGCGGTGAAGATTAAGGAAGAGGCCGCCCGATTGACCGGAGACAATCAAAGTTTGTTGAAATCGGCCCAGGAAGATAAAACGAGGGCGGATGACCTCTCGGCCCAGATCGAAAATCTGTCCCGTGAGAACAAGGTTCTTTTAAAGAAAAAGGGCGTCCTCAGGCAACCGAATATGGCGTGGTCCAAAGGTATGGCGGACGCCTTTCAGAAAACCTTCCAGGAAGAAATCCGGAAGGGGGAGGCTCAGGTGAAACCGACGCAGGATCGACTGACCTTTATCCTTGCGGAATCTCTTTTATTTGATGAAGACGATGTGGAGATTACCCAAGAAGGCGAGGATGTTCTCGCTAAACTCGGCGAGGTCTTGTCCAAGGCCAAAGGCCGACAAATTGTGATCGGCAGCCATTTGGATGACGCCCCGATCGCCGCCTCGATGGCCCGGGATTTTCCAACGGCATGGGAGTTTACCGGAACGAGAGCCGTTGCGGTGGTCCGCTTCCTTCAGGAGGAGAGCAAGATCAACGGGAGAACGCTGACCGCGGCGGCCTACGGTTCAACCCGGCCGATCGCCGGCAATACGACCGATTCCGGCCGGGCGCAGAACCGACGTCTCGAGGTAACGTTGTTGCCTTAATCCATGGAGGGAGCTCTTCCGGAAGGACCGAAGACCTTCCCCGGCGGGATCAATTCCGCAGAACGACCTCGGCATCCACGAAGTGCTCGAAGGACCGGCCGGCCTGCATGCCCTCGATGTGATAGACCCCTTGAACGAGGGCGCGGTCGCCTTCGCGCACCTTCGGTATCGTGGGAATGTAAACCTGAACCGGTTTGACCTTTCCGGAGGATGCGGGCGAATCCTCTTCCAGGATGATCATCAAATATTCGCTCCCTCGACGGCCAAGCTGCATTTCCATGGATCGGACGCGGCCGGTCACCACAACCCGATGCCCGTCGTACTGTCCCGGTTTTTCAGCCAGGTCGCCCACGGTCACCAGCACCGGAAGCTCTTTGGCCGGCCCTTGGGCCGGAAGATCGTTCCCCAGCGTCAGCAAGAAGATGAGCAAAAAGAAACCGCTCAAGCCCCGTCGATACAAGGCTCGGAGGCGTTGTCCCTCGCTCAGACTCGACTGTGTTCGGATCACGGGAGACCCTTTTCAACGGGTTTGTCTTCTGCTAGAATAGTACAAATCCTGCGATTCAGCATTGAACAATCGGACGACCGGGTAGAAAGATCCATGACAACAAGAAGCATCCTGTTCCGGCATCTTGGAAGCTCCCTTATTGTAATATTATACACCTTCATCGCCGGTCCGGCGGCGCGCGCGGCGGAGATGGGAGGGGAAAGCGCGCATCCCGCGATCCTTCTCGCGCAGGAGTCGGGAAATTCGCAGTCCAACAGCAACATACTCGTCGAGCTCTTTCTCGGACCCGATCGTCGAAGCGACCTGGACGCGATCAAGAAGGGGCTGGAAGCCGTCTCCATAACCCGGATTCGGACCCAATTTTTCCGTCTTGGAAACCCGCCGGAGAACATCGCCATCGGGAATCATGTCCCGGCCGACGTGGCGAGGCTGGCCATCCATCTCGCCGTGACCTACAACCGAGGGGTCAAGTATCTCCTCCCGCAATACCGTTTCTTTCCGGACCACATCGCGATCGGGACCTCGGCCTTTGATGAGAAATCGCAGATCCCGATCCAACCGAAAGATCTTGAGCGGCTCTCCGATCCCAGCCTGACCACGCAACAATTCCATGCGCTCTACCGGCACTTGACCGGGGAAGACAAACAATTCCCAACGTATCTGAAATAAATCGTTCAGGCAGATCCCGGTTCATGACATTGATCCTTCTTCCCCAAACAAAAAAGGGCAGGGGGATTCGGACCACCCCCCCTGCCCTTGTGTTTTGATGAACACGGAACCTTAAGGATTCGGCTCCAGCATCGAGACCGGCACGGCGGTTTCTTTTTTCGGCGACTCGGCCGTGCGGCTCCCTCCCTCGCCGCTGTTCAGCGGAAGAATCCGATGATCTCCCACCGGAAGGACCCGCAGATAGCCCCACTGTCCGGCCTGGGCATAAGGCATCCGGTGGTTCTGCCAGACATAGTCCCCCGGAATACGGAACGGTCCTCCCGCCCCTTCTTTGATGTAGGCGTCGAGATACTCCGAACCGCCGAACTGCTGGCTGCTCATCATGTCGGCCCCCGGCATGTTCGGTTTTAACGGCCATTCATGACCCTCGATGCTGAAGATCTGGTTCTGCTCGTTGAAGGCCCCAAACACATGGATCCGAACCGGATCCCCCGCGTGCGCCAGGATCGTCGGCGTGGCCGGCTCCGCTTCCCCCGTCACGCACGCCGTGAACATATTCCCCGGCTCGCAG
>DATIYJ010000030.1 GCA_035517655.1 Nitrospiria bacterium
TTCGAGAAGCGGTTTGTACTGTTTGTAGTTCATCGCCGGACGGTCGAGCGTTCCGTACATCCCCTGGGCTTCTTCTAACGCCTCCCGCGCATCCTCCGGAAAAATCGCCTGGGCCTTCCGCCAGAAATTATCCAGATTTTCTTTGAAGGGCGTGCCCTCGAAGACGGAAAGGTGAGTGCGGGCAACAGCCAGCGCGATCAGTTCCTGGACCGTCGGCATGATCGGCGGAACCTGATGGAAAGTTGGAAGGAGCTTATACGAAACCTCCCCGTCCTCATTTCGTTCCGACCGATCGATTGGGAAACCGGCTTGTTCCAGGACTTGAATGTCCCGCTGAAGCGTCCGCTTCCCTTTTCCACGGGGGACCAGTTCTTCGATCTCGTCCAGAAGCTGTTTCTGAGTCACTCCATACCGGGCGCGGCTCATGACGGTGGTCAGAATCTTCCATTGGCGGAGGGCTTGATCGCCGCGGGCCATAAACCGATCTCCTTACAGAGTAAGACGCGGAAGTTGAGTTATCGTACAATATGAATCGAGGGGCTGTCCATTCCGTTGCTCTCGGTGCTCACCGACGTCGCTGCTCCTGCACCTCCCGTTCGATCTCCTCAACCGGCTTGAGGCTTTCTCCCCAACGGGCGATTAGAAAGAGCAGAGGACCCACTTGACCGAGCAGAATCGGATCCGAACGCCGCTCGGCCGTCCAGATCTGGTAAGAATCGAAGTAGCCCATCTCTTTACAGTCGGCCCATGTTTTGAGCGCAGTCAGTGGAATCAAATCATGGGCATACTCGGTCAGGCGATGCATTTCAAGACCGAGTATTCGATTCAAGTTCCTCTCCTCGGACAGCTCCCGGTCCTCCAAGTACCGCTTGCCGAGATAGCTTCTCCAAACCATGCACTCATCCGGACTGAGCAGCTTAAACGGAATGTCTTTCGCTTTTCCCAGACCGTCCATGTACCGTTGCTGTCCTGAAAGGCCCAACTCCTTGACCAACGAAGCCCGGTGCTCCCACTCCTCGAAGGCATCGAGAAAATCGGGGGCTGCGCTTTCAACCATTTCACGTTGATAAATCTCTACCTGCATGTCATCCTCCTTGGGTTTTTAGGGTTGCTAATGAAAAGGAGGATACCATGCCCGAACGTCAAGAAAGGACGCATCGAATGAAAATAGAAAAAGGGGTTACCGTTTCGTGTGTTAAGGGGGAGCGAATTATTTTACGGTTTTACCGCGACGGAATTCAAATTCCGGCGTACCATTCGTAGCCCTGATCCTCCCAATACCCTCCGTGGCCGCCGCCGATCGACTCAAAACTTTCCACCAGCTCGATCCGCACGACGTACTTGGCCATTTTATAGCCGAGCTGCCGCTCGAGCCGAAGGCGGATCGGGGCGCCGTGGGCGACCGGGAGAATTTGATCGTTGATTTCGTAGGCCAGGAGCGTTTGCGGGTGGTAGGCGTCGTCGAAATCGATGCTCTCATAATAGTTGGCGCCCGAATCGTCCGGGTCGGCGCAATAGAAGACGACGTAGCGCGCCGAGGGAAGCGGACGGACCCGGTTCAAAATCTCGGCCAGCGGCGCGCCCTTCCATTTCGCGATGGCGCTCCAGCCCTCGACGCAATCGTGGCGCGTGATCTGCGTGCGGGACGGAAGCCGACGTAGTTCTTCCAGCGAGAACTCGGCCGGATGCTCGACAAGCCCCGACACGGTCAATTTCCAGTCGGCAAAGCCGTTCCGGACCTGGGCCTGATAGTCCGGATTCTCCGGGTCGATGTTTCCGTTGGTCGGGAAAACGGGCGAGAGATCGGCCTCGGCGTATTCCGGCGCCATCGCCTTCCGCGGCGTGACGAGACGCTGGACGCTCCGGGTCAGGCCTTCGGCGCGGCCGAGGATTTTCGGGAACCACTCGGACTGCGAAAGCTTGTCGCAGCCGGCCAGGAGCATCAGGCCGACCGCCTGGGCGGACCGGGCGAAGAAGCGCCGCCGGTCAATTCGGTTTTTGATCATGAAGCCCGCCTCCGACTTCCGCAATACGATAGCGTCCGACCACCATGGAGCGAAGATTGTTCCAAAGCCCGGTCACGGCCACCATGAAAAGATGGACCGCAACGAAGCCGATGAACGAAAAGCAGGCGATGAAATGGACCGTCCTCGCCGACTGCCGGCCGCCGAAAAGGGTGAGAAGGCCGGGAAACGCGGCGTCCAGTCCCGGCGACATCGTCATTCCGGTCAGGAGGATCAGCGGCCCCAGCACGAACACCGCACTCGTGTAGGCGATTTTTTGCAGGACATTGTAGCGGGCCGCCGCCTCTCCCGCAGTGTGGCGGAAGAGAAGATGATCGACCACGGCCTTCCCGATGCCGCGAAGGTCCCGCGGAAGCGGGAAGAGGTCCCGGTCGAAATGCCTGCTCAAAAAGGCGTAAAGACCGAAAAAAACTCCGTTCAGGACGAAGACCCAGGCAAAAAAGAAATGCCATCGCCGCCCCATGGCCAGCCACTGGAAGCTGGGAATCGTGGCCCAGGCCGGAAAGCCGCGGCGATGAAGTTGTCCGCTTGCATCCTTGGAGGCCCCCAGCCATCCGGTCGTGTCGAAGGAATGACCGAAGACGCGGGTGATCCCGCGGAGTCCCGCCGCTTCCGAATAGTCGGTGTCCAGCGCGAGAATCGGACGGTCCCGATCCGAGCGCTCGCCCCAGTACAGGGCCGGATGGGCGTTGAAGATCTGAAGACCGCTCATCACCAGAATCGGAAGGCAGAGGACGTTGATCCAGTGGGCGAGGCGCACGGGCAGCGCGTGGCGGTAAATCCAGCGAACGGGGGGAAGTTCGAGGGCGGAGGGGGAAGACGCTTCCGGCTCGGCGACCCGATCAGTTGAAACGTCCGGTGAAGCGGTCGGCGCTTCGGTCCCGGATGGAGTCGATTCCTCCGGCCCCGCGTCCTCAGTCGTTCCGTTCTCCGCGCCCGTCGAATCCGTCATGGAAGCATCCCCGTTCAAACCCTTTTGGAACATTAGATCGGCCGGCCGCTCGCTGTCAAGACAAAGATGAAAATCCGAGCGAATCGAGAACAAAAATGCAGAAGGGCTCTGCAAGGCAGAGCCCTTCTCTTTTCGATCCCGAAGGATCCTTTTTCTTACTTGATCCAGACCGGATTTTGGTACACCATGAGATGGGCGTAGGGTGTCCCCTCAAACATGATCCAGGTCCCAAACTTATTCGGACCTGCGGGGATCCCGCTCGTCTTGGAGTCGAACGACCAGAAAACCATCCAATGAGGCGGCTCCGATACCAGTTTTGATCCGGCTTCCCCCTCCTTCATGGTGACCTTTCCGTCCTTCTCGTAATGCCAGCCTCCCCGCGCCATGTAGGAAATCCCCGGCACGGTGTTGGTCGGTCTCGGAGCTCCGCTCATCATGTCATTGATCCACTGCGCGGCGGCCTGATCCGAACAGATCGGATCGGGAATGGATTGACCGTGAATATCCGGAAGGCAGGTGAATCCGTTCGTCCCGTGCTTCGCCTCGATCATCTTGCCGTCCTCGCCGGGGAGCATCACCGACGCATCCCTTGCAATTTCCGGAGGCGCGGCGCTGAGCGCGAGCTTGATCAGATCTTCCTTCGACATGCCCTTGACCCCTTTGCCGCCCATTTGATGGCCTTCATCGGCCATGGATACGGCCGTGAGGCTGAGGGTGATGACCATCATCGCGATGAGATTCATGATGCGTTTCATCTTTTATCTCCTTAGGGTTGTATGAGCCCCGCCCCATCCGGGGCGGGGCTCAATGTTTGTGCTTATCCTTGAACAAATTTCCCGGTGGCCCGATCCCACTCAAAATCGACCGGATAAAGATCGCCCGGCGTCCTGTCCTTGAGAAACGACCGAATCGCGCTTTCGTTCGGCGCCTCGAAGACGCAGCACATCTTTCCCGTTCCGGAAAAGAAATGGGCGTACTGACGGATCCCGCCTCCCAGGTCGGCGCGCGCGGGCAGCTCCTTGATCGTCTGCTGCACGGCGGCCGGCGTGGCGGCAAATATCGCGACAAACTTCGGCATGGTCATCACCCCCTTTCTTTTGATGAATCGCATCGAGCGCCGAAAAGCGGCTGCTCGATACGCGGGAGTGAGTCTAACCCGGGGATGTTGCGGAATTGTTGCGGAGAGGGATCTGGTGTGCGGAATTATTATCTAAACATGGCCGGCTGGAGCTCGGTCACCATCCGGACGACGTCGGCCGGGACCTGGGCGCGGCGCGCGTGCTCATAGATCAGATCGATCGTGGGCGCCTCGTACTCGCAATACATCTTCCCCTCGTCCGCCGCGTAATAGGTCCGGATCCATTTGACATGGAGCTCATCCGCGACCTTCATCGCCTGACGCAGTCCGGCGTCGATCTGGGCCTCGGTCAGCTTTCCGACTTTTCGTTCGATCAGGAATCTGGGCATGCTTACTCCTTTTGTCGTAGTGTGATCCTCAGAAGCTCTTGGTCGCCCAATTCTTGAGCCAACGCGAGCGCTTTGTCAAGATGGACCCGGCTTTCGCGCCCCTTTCCGTTTTCTTTGAGGACCTTTCCCAAGCGATGGTGCGCCCATGCAAGATGCGCCCGATCCCCGGAACCGGAACGGAGGTCCAGCGCGGCGAGCGCCGCTTCCTCCGCCTCCGGACGCCGTCCCATGGCGAGATAGGTGTCGCACAGACTCGAGAGAACGAAGCCCTCGGCCAGACGGTCCCGGAGCGACCGGGCCGAGTCGCAGGCATCGAGCGCGCAATCCAGAGACTTATTCAGGTCGCCAGCCTGCCGGTAGACGACGCTCAACGCGGCCAGCGCCGCCCCCTCCGCGGCGCGGTCCCGTTGCGCCCGTGCAAGCTCCAGCGCCTCGACATAAAAAGGAATCGCCGCGCCCGGTTTCCCGCCGACCCAACAGGCATGTCCCATCCGGCTCAAAAGCGGACGGAGGGCTTCGGAGGAACCCTCCTTTCGGTAATAGTTCATTGCGCTGTTGTAATAATGCAGCGCCTTTTCACCTTTTTGAAACGCTTGCACCATCAAATCCCCCAGACGCTGGCAGACGTCGGCCCACACCATGACGTCGCCAGCCTCGAGCAGAAGCGCGGCACCCTCGGAAAAACAGGCCTCGGCCCGTCCGGCGTCGCCGCGCCGCTCGTAAAGGATGCCCAGCCCCCGCAGCGCATTCCCCTCCTTCCCGGTGTTTCCGCCCATTTCCCTGGAAAGCCGGAGCGCCGTCTCGTAGGACTCCCGCGCCTGCTCGAAATTTTCCAGGCCCAGATAGAGCGAGGCCGCCTCCAGCAGATAATGTATCTCCCCGTAGCGGTCGTTCTCCTCGCGATGAAGCGCCAGCGCCTCCAGCGTGGTGGACAGGGCCTCGGCCTGATTCCCGGTCAGCCGGGCGATCCGCGAGAGAATGTTCAGCGTCCGGCCCTCCTCGTTCCGCTCGCCGATCCTTCGGAATTCCCAACGCGCCTTCCGGTAGTATTCCAGTCCCTTCGCGTAATCCCCCAGGCTGGCATAGATCTGACCGATGTTGTGAAGATCTCCCGCCGCGCCTTTTACGTTTCCGGTCACCTCGTGCAGGCGGAGGGCCTTCTGGTTCATCTCGAGCGCCTTCTCCAGCCGCCCCGATTCCCAGTGGATGTAGCCGAGCTCCCGAAAGGTCTTGGCCGCGCCGTCTTTTCGGCCCTGCGCCTCGTAAAGGGCAAGCGCCTGCTTCGCCAGCTCGATCGCGCGGTCCCAGTCCCGGTTCGAGCTGTGAAGCCCCGAAAGGGAGAGATGGGCCTCGGCCAGCTCGACCGGATCGCCCGATTTTCGGGCGAGGCGGATCGTCTCGGCCACGACCTTTTCCCGCTTCTTGGTCTGGCCGGTCTCGGCGAGAAGATGGTCCTTCAGTTTAAAGAGCTGGAGCCGCCGGCGGACCCTTTCATCGGGGGACAGAAAGCTCGCGCCGTGGAGAGACAGGATCGACTCGGCCTGGTCGAGGAAGGAAAGGGCCGCGCCGTAAGCAAACGTTCGTCGCGCCGCCTCGGCCGCTTCCTTGAGATAGCGGAACGCCTCGGGCCGGGCCTCGGCCAGGAGAAAGTGATGGGCCAGTTCCGGGGCGGAGGCCTCGGGACCGGGAAACGACTCGAGCGCCTCGGCCGCCCGCCGGTGGAGCGCCTTTTTCCGGCCCGGACCAAGCGCGTCGTAGACCGTCTGCCGGATGTTTTCGTGCGCGAAGCGGTAGACGCCGCGGAGGCCGGGATCTTCCTGAAGGAAGCCGGCCCGGAGAAGGCGGTCGAGCGTGTCCGCGCCGTCGATCCCGTCGGGTCCGAGCAGGCGGTTTATCAGATCGCGGCTGAAGTCGCGGCCGAGCGTCGAAAGCGTTTCGAGGCTCTTCCGGTCCTCCGGGCCGACGCGTTCCACACGGGAAAGGATGACGCGCCGGATGCCTCCCGGAATCTCCCAGGACGTTTGGTCCGCGTTCTCCCGCGATCCGACAGTCCATCTTCCGCGACGGTTCACTTTCAGCAGATCCTTTTCGATCAAGATCTGGAGCACTTCCATGACAAAGAGCGGATTTCCATGCGTCTCTTCATAAAGGCGAAGGGCCAGCCGGTCGATATGAGCGGCCGACTCGCCTTTGGCGCTCATCATCCGAAACAGATCGAGGATCGATTTGCGCGGAAGATGCGAAAGCGGGAGGATCCGCGAGGCGATGCGCTGAATCGCCGCGAGGAGCTGGGAGACGACCGGATGGGCGGAGGCCTCGTCGGTTCGATAGGTGAGCATCACCAGAATCCGGTCTTGGGAAATCCGGCGGACCAGATGATGCAGGATCGCGAGCGTCTCGTCGTCGGCCCAATGAATATCGTCCAGGAAAAGCGCGAGGGGGGCGTCGTTCGAGAGCCCGATCAGCAACTGGGTCAGCGCCTCGAACAGACGCTGCTTGACCTGCTCGCCCGGAAGCGGCGGAAGAACCGGCAAATTCGATGGAACCGGAATCTCCGGAACGACCTGTGCGGCGCAGGCCAGATGGAATGGAGAAAGCGAAAGCAGGGAGGGGCGCCGGGGCCCGTTCAGGATCTCCCGGAAGATTTCGACGATCGGCTCGTACGGCCGGCGCAGCGCGGGCGCGTAGCAGCGGCCCGACGCCGTCAGAAAGTTCCGGCTGCGGGCATACACCAAAACCTCTTCGGCCAGGCGGGTCTTGCCGACGCCGGGCTCCCCGCCCAAGGCGACGACGCTCCCCTTTTTTTCGACGGCGTCCTCCAGGTGCGTCGCGATCAGGCCGATCTCATTTTCACGCCCGATCAATCGAAGCCGTCCCAGGGAATGCAGAACCCGTCCGGTCCGCGGAATCTCGACCGCGGTACGGACGGTTTTATCGATGCCGGGAACCCGCCTCCGTCGGATCTGATCATGCAGTCGGACCGTCTCCTCCGAAGGATCCACACTCAGTTCTTCCCGCAAGGCGTCCCCGCACTGCTTAAAAAGCACCTCGACCTCGTTCAAGTGGCCGCTCAAATAATGGAGCAACATCAGCTTTCGGTAGGCTTCTTCATCGCAGCGATCGATCACCAAGGCGGCCTGACCGGCTTCCAGCGCGTAAGAATATTGGGCGAGCGCGAGATGGCAGTCCATTTGGGCCAGCAGAAGGGTTCGCCGGACCTGTCGCCACTGCTCGCGATGGGGTAAAAGCCAGAGGGTCTCCGGCTCATCCGACAAAAACTCGCCCCGGAATCGGGAAAGGGCCGTGCGATAACGGGCCAGCGCTTCCTCCCATTGCTCCCCTTTCTGTTTCTCACGGCCCTGACGAAGGGCCGCCTGAACCTCCTCGGTGTCAAGGAGAGCGTCGGGCGAGGGCATAAAGGCATATCCGCTTCGTTCCGTTAGAATATACCGGGAGAGACGGCCTTGACGGAGGTCGGGTTCCAAGGCCTTCCGGAGTTTGCTGACGGCCGAACGGAGGCTTTTGGCGGCCTCTTCCGCTTTGAGGGCCGGCCAGAGTAGATCGATGATTTCATCCGGCGAAAAAATTCGGCCCGGCGCGGTGAGGAGAAGCTTCAGAAGCGATCGGGTTTTCTGGCGGTCCCAGGCCTTTGAAGGAAGAGGATTTCCATTCCGGTGGATGACGAGCGGACCGAGCAGTTCGATGCGCAACGGGGAAGCGGTCCGGGTCGTCTTTGGAGGCTGTTCTCGGGTTTCCTTTTTCATCGGGAAAAGGACCTTTCAATCTTCGCCGACCCCATGGTAACCCAACTTCCGTTCCATTTCAATCTCCCTCCCGCCAACGGCCTTACCGTGTTGACTTTTCCGACGGGTTGCGTCTATAGTGACGCCATGAAATTCCAGTCCATCCGGGGCGTTAAAGACATCCTGCCCGGCGAGATCGAGGCGGTCCAGCGGCTCGAGCAGGCCGCGCGGTCGGTCTTCGAATCGTACGGCTTCTCCGAGATCCGCATCCCGATTTTCGAGGTCACGGAGCTGTTCGCGCGGGGCATCGGGGCCACGACCGATATCGTTGAGAAGGAGATGTACACCTTCGAGGACCGGGACGGGAAAAAGATCACGCTCCGGCCGGAGGGAACCGCGTCGGTCGTACGGGCCTACATCGAACATCAATTAAACCTGAGGGCGCCGGTCGCCAAACTCTATTATCTCGGCCCGATGTTCCGCCACGAGCGGCCCCAGGCCGGCCGCTTCCGCCAGTTCTACCAAATCGGCGTCGAGGCCCTCGGCACGGACCGTCCCGCGATGGATGTGGAGGTGCTTGCGATGTTGACGATCGTGCTCCAGAACGTCGGCGTGACGGAGGTTCAGCTCGAGATCAACAGCCTGGGCGACGCGGCCTGTCGTCCCCACTACCGGAAGACGCTGAAGGCCTATTTCAAGACCCGCCTCGCGGAACTCTGCGAGGACTGCCGGCGGCGCTATGAAACGAATCCGATGCGGATTTTAGACTGCAAGAAGGAGGGCTGCAGGGCCGTCGCGGCCAAGGCCCCGTCGCCGCTGGACCATCTCTGCCCGGAATGCCTGGCTCATTTCCAGCAGGTCAAGGACGGACTGAACCGGATCAAGATCCCCTTTGTCGTGAACGAGCGTCTCGTCCGCGGACTGGACTACTACACGCGGACCGCGTTCGAGGTCACCACGACGAGGCTCGGCGCCCAGAACGCGGTCGCGGCCGGCGGCCGCTACGACGGCCTCGTGGAAGAGCTCGGAGGCCCGCCCACGCCCGGCATCGGCTTCGCGATGGGGGTGGAGCGGATCGCCTCGCTCATGGCGCGGATCGAGACACCGAAGCCCGACGTCTTCTTTGCGCTGCTGGGAGAGGAAGCCGTCCGTCAGATGCTGCCCGTGATCATCCGGCTTCGGGGCCACGGCCGGCGGGTTGAAATGGACTACTCCGGCGGGGGATTGAAAAAGCAGATGGGTCTTTCGGACAAGCTGGGCGCGCGGTACACGCTGATCGTGGGTGAAAACGAGCTGAAGTCCGGGAAGGCCGTTCTGCGGGACATGACCACCAAGGCGCAGGAAGAAATCCTTCTAACCGGGTTGCCCGAACTCCTGATCAACGTCATCCGGTCGTAACCGCCGCTCTTTCTATTCCGAACTCTCTTTCATTTTTCGCAACGCGCTCTGGATGGCGTCCGGGGAATAGCCCCGCCGGAAAAGGTAGGCGAACAACCGGCGGTACTCCTTCGGATCGCGAAGACCGCGCCCTCGGAGACGTTGCACGACGAGCTCCGTCGCCCGGGTTTCCTCAGCCCCCTCTTCAAACAGCTCCCGGACGGCCGCTTCGGTCCATTCCCGGGCGACGCCTTTGCGTTCCAACTCCATTCGGAGACGCGACGGACCCCAGCGGCGGCGGGTAAACCGGTCGCGGGCCCATTGTCTCGCGAAGGCTTGATCGTCTATATACCGGTAGGCTTCGAGCCGTTGAAGGACTTGACGGATCACCGGCTCGGGATAATTCTTTTCCCGTAAGCGGCGTTCCAGTTCGGCGCGGGTTCGGGGGCTGCGGGCCAGGTAGCGGTAGGCGGAGTCCAGCGCCTTTCTCAGAAGATCCTCATCCACCTATTTTCCGAAGCGGTCGATCTTGAATTTGGGTTCCGCTTCCTTGCCCACGGTCTGTTCGGGCTGTCCATCCCAGGCATCCGAGGTGGACTGGATGCCCTTGACCTTGAGCGTGAAGTCCTCCGGATTGGTGCACCACCGGAGCGCCTCTTCGTAGGTAATCAGGTTCTTCTGAAACAAACCGAATAGCGACTGGTCGAACGTTTGCATTCCGTACTGAGACTGTCCGGCCGCAATCACATCCGGGATCTTGCGGGTTTTGTCCTGATCGATGATGCATTCCCGGATGGTCTGCGTGGCGATCATCACCTCCACCGCCGGCACGCGCCCGGCCCCGTCCGACCGGGGCACCAGCCGCATGGACACCACGCCCTTCAGGACGGCGGCGAGCTGCATGCGCACCTGCTTCTGCTGATAGGGGGGGAAAACCGAGATGATCCGGTTGATCGTCTCGCTCGCGTCCAGCGTATGGAGCGTGCTCATCACCAGGTGCCCCGTTTCGGCGGCGACCAGCGCGGTCGAGATCGTCTCGAAATCGCGCATCTCGCCGACCAGGATGACGTCCGGGTCCTGACGAAGAGCCGACCGCAGCGCCCCGCTGAACGACTCCGTGTCCGCGCCCACTTCCCGTTGGCTGACGATGCTTTTCCGGTCGCGGTGAAGATACTCGATCGGGTCCTCGATCGTGATCACGTTGTCCATCCGGTTCCGGTTGATGAAATCGATCAGGGAGGCCAGGGCGGTCGTCTTTCCGCTGCCGGTCGTTCCCGTAACCAGGACCAGCCCCCGTTGTTCCATCGCCAGTTTCTCAAGAACCGGCGGCAGATTCAACTCCTCGACCGTCAGGATTTTGGTCGGGACGACCCGGAAGACCAGGCCGATCGTTCCCCGTTGCTGGAAGACGTTCACCCGGAAACGGCCCATTCCAGGGGCGCTGTAGGCCAGGTCGATTTCGCTGCGCTGCTTGAACTTCTCCTTCTGGGGGTTGCTCATGATCGAGAAGGCCACCTGGATCGCGTCCTCCTGACTCAGCTTGGGCTGCTCTTCAACCGGAATCAGGTGACCGTCCACGCGGATGATCGGATAGTTTCCGACCTTCAAATGAAGATCGGAGGCCTTTCGGTCGATCGAAATCTTAAGCAGTTCGTTAATGGTGACGGACATGGTGATCTCTCCTCAGGCGATCGGCTGTTGTCCACGCGCGGGGTGGGCCGTCTTGACCGGCGCCGCCGTCTTTCCCGTTGCGGCCGGTTTTCGAAGCGCCAGGGCGGCCTCCCGGATTCGCTCCTCGATCTCCTTTGCCATGGCGGGGTTTCCCTTCAGGAAGGTCCGGGCCTGTTCCCGGCCCTGGCCGATACGTTCTCCCTTGTAAGTATACCAGGCCCCGCTTTTTTCGACTACGCCTTTTTCCGCCCCCAAATCCAGGATCTCGCCGACCTTGGAGATGCCTTCATTAAACATGATATCAAACTCGGCCTGTTTGAACGGCGGCGCGACTTTGTTTTTCACCACCTTGACGCGCGCACGGCTGCCGGTCACTTCCTGCCCCTCTTTGATCGCTTCAATCCGCCGGATGTCCAGCCGGACCGAGGCGTAGAATTTCAACGCGTTTCCGCCGGTCGTGGTCTCGGGGTTTCCGAACATCACGCCGATCTTCATCCGGATCTGGTTGATAAAGATCACCGTGGTTTGTGATTTACTGATGGTCGCCGTCAGCTTCCGGAGCGCCTGCGACATCAGCCGGGCCTGCAGGCCCATATGCGCGTCGCCCATCTCCCCCTCCAGTTCGGCGCGCGGAACCAGCGCCGCGACCGAATCGATCACGATCAGGTCCAGCGCCCCGCTGCGGACCAGCGTCTCGGCGATTTCCAGGGCCTGCTCGCCCGTGTCCGGCTGGGCGATCAGCAGATCGTCCGTCTTCACGCCCAGCTTCCGCGCATAGGTCACGTCGAGGGCATGCTCGGCGTCGATGAACGCCGTCGCGCCTCCCGCCTTCTGGGCCTCCGCGATCGCGTGCAGCGTCAGCGTCGTCTTGCCGGAGGCCTCGGGACCGAAGATCTCGACCACCCGACCGCGGGGAAAACCGCCCACGCCCAGGGCGATGTCCAGGCCCAGAGAACCGGTCGAGATCGCCGGGATATCCGACAGGACTTCCTCCGAGCCCAGTTTCATAATGGCCCCTTTTCCGAACTGCTTTTCGATCTGAGCCACCGCCAGATCGAGCGCTTTGCCCCGACTCTCTTTGTCCGCCATGGATGCTCCTTTATGGTTTAACAGTGGTTGAGGATCGTAACACCCGTTCACCCTATATCAAGCCCGGCGTGAACGGTCCGGCCTTCCCGCGTGCGTAAAATCCTTGTAACGGAACGGCGTGATGAACCGGGCCCGCCCTATATTAATGATTGCAATTAAAGTGCCACAGACCACAGCTTCGTATAAACCGCCCCTTCCCTCCGAAGCTCGCTTTGAATCAAATAAAGCTCATCCAACAGGCTCT
The DNA here is from genome assembly GCA_035517655.1 of Nitrospiria bacterium. Classification (NCBI taxonomy): domain Bacteria; kingdom Pseudomonadati; phylum Nitrospirota; class Nitrospiria; species Nitrospiria bacterium. The sequence goes on from DATIYJ010000030.1 coordinate 12,568, forward strand.
CTCCGGCGGAAAAACGATGCCGGACGGCGATGGCCTTCATCAAGCCGTCCAGGCCGCGTGAGGATTTGACGCGGCCCAGGGTAAGATGCGGCCGGAACCCGCGCTCCTCCCGCGGAAATCCCAACGGCGCCAGCGCACGATCGATGCGTTCCTGAAGTCGCATGAGCCGGTCGCCCTCCGGCCGGATGCCCAGCCAGACAACGCGGGGAGTTTTCGGGTTCGGAAAGACGCCGATATCTTGCACCGCGATCTTCATCGGCCCCGTCCCCTCCGAAGCGAGCCTTAAGGCGTCCTCGATGCCGGGCAGACGCGCGGACGGCACCTCTCCCAAAAACTTCAAGGTCAGATGCATCCCGTCCGTTCGGACCCAAGCGACGGGCGCGTCCGACTTCATCAACTCCCGCTGGATCGCGGCCGCGGCTTCCTTGATGACCGAAGGAAACTCGAAAGCGACAAAGACGCGCATGCTCTACCGCAGGGGCGACGCATGCGACGGCCCTGCCAACACCCGCCGCAGCAGATCCAGCGCATGCTGAGAAGCGCGGAGCTTGACCGCCGCGCGGTCGCCGGAGAATCGCGCAAAGGAGGTGCGCACTTCCCGGCCGTCGTCCAGACCGAAGTAAACCAACCCCACCGGTTTTTCGGGGGTCCCGCCGCCCGGCCCGGCGATGCCGGTCACGGACAGACCGAAATCGGTCCCGGCTCGCCGTCGGACCCCCTGGGCCATGGCGGCGGCGACCGGCGCGCTGACGGCGCCGTTCGCCTCGATCAGTTCCGACGGCACGCCGAGGGCCTCGATCTTGGCACGGTTACTATAACACACCTCGACCCGGTCGAGATAGTCCGAGCTTCCCGGAACATTGGTCAAGCGGTGACCGATCAATCCTCCGGTACAGGACTCGGCCACGGCCAAGCGCATCCGGCGCTCCTTCAGCAGCCGCCCGACCACCGCTTCCATTTCGTCCCGACCCCGGACGTACAGAATGTCCGCCAGCCGCTCTTCCACTTTTTGGAGCAGGCCTTCCAGAAGGACGCGTACCTCTTCCCGGTTCCGTCCGCTTCCCAAGATCCGGACATCGACCCCGACCGGCTTGGCCGTCAGGCCGATCCGGACCCGGGGATGACCGATCATCAGATCGGCCAGCCGTTCATTCACCCCCGATTCCATCAACCCGTAGGTTCGGAAGAGATGCAACTCGTTCCAGGGTCGGGAGGGAAAGCGTTGCTGAAGGAAGGGCCCGACCGTCGCTTCGTACATCGAACGCATCTCATGCGGAACGCCGGGCAGGCAGATCAGATAACTGTTTTCCCAGTGGAGGATCAAGCCCGGCGCGCTCCCAGCCGGGTTCGGGATGACGACGGATCGGGCCGGCATCAGGGCCTGGCGCTCGACTTGAACCGGCATGGCCTGCGCCCGTTCCGCAAAGCGCTTGCGAAGGTCATCCAAGAGCTTTTCCTGAAGGACCAGGCGACGGCCGGCGATTCGGCTGACCACCTTTTTGGTGAGGTCGTCCTCCGTCGGCCCGAGTCCGCCCGTAATCAGGACCACCGGCGCGCGCTCGGCCGCTTGCCGGATGACTTCCATCATCCGCCGCTCTTCGTCTCCCACGACCGATTTGTGGATCGGCTCAAACCCCAACTCGATCAGCCGGTCGGCCAGGTAAACCGAATTGGTGTCGGTCAGGCCGTCCCACAACAGCTCCGAGCCGGTCGCGATGATTTCAGCGCTCAGGGTTTTCATGACGGCTGGACCCACGCTTTGATGCCCTGCAGCATCAGATTGGCATACAGCCCGGCCACGGTGTCGTCCAGCATAATGCCCCACCCGCCGACGAGATGGCGTTCGATCCAGCGCGCCGGAAACGGCTTCAAGACATCGAGGGCTCGGAACAGGAGAAAGCCGCCGATCCAATAGCCGGCGCCGGAGGGCAGCAGGAAACCCGCCACCAGCATCCCGGCGATCTCATCGATGACGATGCATCGATTGTCTTTTTCCCGGGTGGCGCGCTCAACCCGATCGGCCGAATAAACGCCCAGCGCGAAGACCGACAGAACGACGACCGTATAAAAAATCAGCGAGCGGTTTTGAACCAGAAAAACGAGGACCAGTCCCACGAGGCTCCCGGCGGTGCCGGGGGCCACGGGAGCATAACCGGCGCCGAAGCCGGTCGCCACCCAACGAATCCATCGAGGCAAATCGACACCTGCGGAAGAACCCGGAAAAAGTTCGATCGCATTCTAACACCCGGTCGGAAGGGTGTCAAGGAAGCGGCCGCGGGCTTGAGCGCCGCCGGTTTTCGGCGAGGCGCGATCCATCGCTCGATCGCGCGCGGCAAATCAAACCCCTGTTCGGATCGCTTTTTTTCCGTCGGAGAATCGTTCCGCATTTTTTCACCGACGCTGTGGCCCGCTCATCGACGAAGACCGACCGTTCGAAGAGAAATTTCGGGGAATTTTTCTACTTTTTTCTTGACAAACAAAAAAATTCAGATATATTTACATTTAAATGATGACGACCGGTTGCGATCATCGGTCGCCGTGAAGAGGACGAACTCATCGCGCGACTCCGGTCGTCGGCATTCGCGAAGGAAAAACCGGGGAAGCGGATCGGAAAAAATCGCGGAAAGCATTCCGGGAAGAATTCGGATGGACACCTCGGCGTTCATCAGCGGGGTGAGGAGGTGAGAGCGATTCCAAAGATCTCACAGAAGCCACTAACCCGTGACGAAAGGGGGCAAATAGATTGCACGCACTCGGGAGGCATTTGCTGTTGGAGTTGAAATTATGCAACTCCAAGGTGTTAAATGATCTGAAGAAGGTGCAAGAGATCATGGTCTCAGCAGCCAAGGAAGCCAAGGCCACCATTGTTGAGATCTCCTTCCACAAATTCAGTCCCTTTGGCATCAGCGGTGTCGTTGTTATCGCCGAATCCCACATTTCGATTCACACCTGGCCCGAATACGGTTACGCCGCCATCGACATCTTCACCTGCGGCGACGTTCTTCAACCGGAAACGGCCGCGTCTCTCCTGATCGACAAGTTTCAATCCAAAGATCCTTCCATCGTGGAACTGAAGCGCGGCGTCCTGATCCGCGGCGATATGAAACTCCCTCACAAACCGGTCAAAGAGGTCGTGGAATATGCCCGAACCAAAGAGCTACAAATGGTTCCTTGACTTCTTGACCCCGGACGAAGGCCACATGCATGGCGTGGAGACGATCCTCCACGCCAAGCAAACCAAGTTCCAGCAGATGGAGATCATGCTCACCCGAAATTACGGGCGCTGCCTGGTCCTGGACGGCAAGATGCAGTCCAGCGAGTACGACGAGTTCATCTACCACGAAGCCCTGGTCCACCCGGCCATGCTCACCCACCCCCATCCGAAGAAAGTGTTCATCGTGGGGGGCGGGGAAGGGGCCACCCTCCGCGAGATTCTCCGGCATAAGTCGGTCGAGCAGGTCCTGATGGTCGACATCGATCAGGATGTCGTGGAGGCCTGCAAAATCTATCTGCCCGAATGGCACCGGGGATCCTTCGACGACCCGCGTGTGAAACTCGAATTCCGGGACGCGCGAAAGTATCTGGAGGAGACCAAGGATGTCTACGACATCATCATCATCGACATCTCAGAGCCGGTGGAAGAGGGCCCGGCCTATCTCCTCTACACGAAGGAATTCTACCAGATCGTGATGAACCGCCTGAGCAAGGACGGCCTCATCTCGCTCCAGGCCGGAACCACGGCCCTGACGGCGCTTCTCTGTTTTTCGGCCGTGTACCAGACCTTGAAGTCCGTCTTCCCGATCGTGCGCCCCTACCAGGCCATCATCCCCTGTTTCGGGTTGCCGTGGGGCTTCGCGCTGGCCTCCAAACAGCTCGACCCGCAGAGTTTCTCTCAGGCTGAAATCGACAAACGGATCGCCGAGCGCTTAAAAGGCGAATTGCAGTACTACAACGGCGAGATTCATCACGGACAGTTTCTCTTGCCCAAGCACATTCGGCAGCACGCGGAGCGCGAAACTCGAATCATCGAGGATAACCACCCGCTGTTTACCTACACCTGAACAAGGCACCGCCGCTTCTTCATGGATCCGGACGAACAACTGAGAACGCCCCTCTTCGACGCGATGGTGGCTTTGGCCGAATCGCGAAAGGTCTCCTTTCACACCCCCGGCCACAAAAGCGGAAAAGGCATCTCGACGCGTTTCCGAAAATTCGTCGGCCCCAAAATCTTCTCGATCGACCTCACCACCCTGGACGAGGTGGACTCGCTCCACAAACCCCGCGGCGTGATCAAGGAGGCTCAGGAACTGGCGGCCCGCGCCTACGGAGCGGATCGATCCTATTTCCTGGTCAACGGAACGACCGGAGGCAACCACGCGATGATTCTGGCCGCCTGCAATCCGGGGGACAAGATGCTCGTGGCCCGCAACGCGCACAAGTCGGTCATCGCGGGCGCGATTCTCAGCGGGGCCCAGCCGATTTTCTTCCGTCCGGCCATCGACACGCGGCTTAAACTGACGCGGAACGTCTCCTTTGAAGAAACCCGCGCGGCGATCGACGCCCACCCCGAAGCCAAGATCCTTTTTCTCACCAGCCCGAACTATTACGGGCTCTGCGCCGATCTGGAGCGCATCATCCCGTACGCGCACGACCTGGGCCTGATCATCCTGGTGGACGAGGCGCACGGCCCGCATCTGCGGTTTCATAAAAACCTCCCGCCCTCGGCCGTCGAGATCGGCGCCGACCTCTGCGTTCAGAGCACCCACAAGATCATCGGCGGAATGACCCAGGCCTCGATGCTTCACGCCCGGGGCGCCCGCATCGATTTCCCCATGTTGACCAACGTGCTGCGCTTCGTGCAAACCACCAGCCCGTCCTACATTCTCATGGCCTCGCTGGATCTCGCGCGGATGCAGATGGCGACCGAGGGGGAGAAACTCCTGGAAAAGGCGATTCAACTCTCGAGCGAAGCCCGGCTTCGGATCAACAAGATCCCGGGCCTGTTCTGCTTCGGCCAGGAGCAGGTCGGCCCCTTCGACATGACGAAGCTGACGATCACGGTCACGGCCCTGGGCCTTCCCGGCTACCAGGTCTCCCGGATCCTGAACAGCCGCTACAACATCCAGGTCGAGATGGCCGATGCCTTTCATATTCTCGTCATCGTCAGCATCGGGGACCGCAAGGACGACCTCAACCGCCTGGTCGAGGCGCTTCGCGAGATCTCGGCCGAACACGCGGGGAAAGCCGCGGTCGCCGAGACCCCCGACATCGCGGTCCTGAATTTCGAAAACGAAGCCCTGGCCACGCCGCGGGAGGCTTTTTTCGCCGATCATCATTATATCGCATTGGACGACGCCGCGAACGAGATCAGCTCCGAGATCGTCACGGTCTATCCGCCCGGCGTCCCGGTTCTTGTCCCCGGCGAACGGATCAGCAAGGAAACGATCGACTATTTGAAACGCTCGCTCAAATTAGGCGGCACCGTGGACGGCCTGGACGAGACCAATCAGTACATCGGCGTCGTCAAGCGCGGTTCGCTTCCGACCCCAGGTTCCCGTTCCATCTGAAGACCGCTTCCCTCTCCTTGCTTTGAATCCGATCCCCCGCTACAATGTCCCGCATGTCATCACCGATTGAACAGGTTCGTGAGCGTCTTTCATCGGCCCGGCGCGTGACGGTCCTCACCGGCGCCGGCATCTCGGCCGACAGCGGCATCCCGACCTTTCGCGGCCCCGAGGGCCTATGGAAAAATTTCCGGGCGGAGGATCTGGCCACGCCGCGGGCCTTCGCCCGCGATCCAAGCCTCGTATGGGAATGGTACAACTGGCGGCGGGAGTTGATCGCCTCGAAGGAGCCGAACCCGGCGCACCGGGCGCTGGTCGATCTGGAAAACAAAATGGAATCCCGCCTGTCCCTGCCCGTCCGGCAGGCGGACGGCAGGCAGGCGCGGCGGGCGCCGTTTCGTCTGCTGACGCAGAACGTGGACGGTTTGCATGCGCGGGCCGGAAGCCGCGACCTCGTCGAGCTGCACGGGAACATCTGGAAGGTGCGCTGCACCGGCTGCGGCGCCGTGTCGGAGGACCGGCGGGTCCCGATCCCGATTCCGCCGCACTGCGCCTCGTGCGGGAAGATGCTGAGGCCGCACATCGTCTGGTTCGGCGAAGCGCTGCATCCCCGGGACATGGACCGGGCGATCGAGGCGCTGGAATCCTGCGACGCGCTGCTGGTGATCGGAACCTCGGGCGTGGTCCAGCCGGCCGCCTCCTTCGCCGCGACGGCCCGCGCGGCCGGGGCCTTCGTGGCCGAGATCAATCCGGACGCCTCGACCGCCGCGGCCCATGTCGCCCTGCGCGGACGCGCGGCCGAGATTGTCCCGCAGCTAATTTAAGACTCCCACAACCTTCTTAACCAGAGTTCCCACGCCCTATTGCATTTTCAGCGCAACCTTGATTCATGAATCGTCTTGATTTTTGAAGCATGCTCTGTTAAGAATATAAAAAGGGGGTGATCGCTGTGTTAAAAATTAACGAGGTTCGACCGCTGCCCGGCTTTAAAATCTGGGTCAAATTCCAAGACGGGGTTGAAGGCCATGTGGATCTTTCCGATCTTGTCGGGAAAGGTGTTTTTTCCAAGTGGAAGGAACGCGGGTTTTTTGAATCGGTGTTTATTGATAAGGAAAGCCATACCGTCGCCTGGCCGGGCGGAATTGATTTGTCTCCGGAATCTCTCTATGCCGAAATTACAGGTAAGCGCGTTCTAAAGGCAACGCATGCCTGAGATCAGTCGGTTCTATGGTATTGTCATTGGAGAACATGAGGCCCTGATCAGCATTCAAACCTTGAGCGTTTTAGCCGGACGGCTGCCGGCGCGATCCTTGGGTCTTGTCGTCGAATGGGCTGAACTTCACAAGGCAGAACTCATGGAAGATTGGAACCGCACCCAGAACCATCAACTCCCGAACAAGATTGAACCTTTGCCATAGTAAGGCATGTCTGACGTCTTACTGAAAAAATGCATAAAAAAAGAAAACAAAAAGCGCGTGCCGTCGGTATCGAACCTGCCGTGCTCGAAGCGCTGGCCGATCCCGAAGTCGCGGTGGCCTATATACGAAACTGTTTAAAAGAAACAGGCCCGGCTCGCAGTCGTCTTCTGCTTCACGCACTGATGAATGTGGCCCGGGCGCAAGGCATCAGCTCGCTGGCCAAGGGATCCGAATCACGCCGGCGCCTGATCTACAAGACCCTCTCGGACGACGGGAATCCCAGCATCACGACGATCGAATCCATCCTCAACGCGATGGGACTGGCGCTCGACGTGCGGCCCTTGAAGAAAGCGGGCTGAGATTTACGGGGCGTGGCGGAACGGGCATCCCGTACAACGATGGGGAATGCGCGCATATAGATCACAGAACAAGTATCGGCTCCTTGGGTAGGTTGCTTTTGAGGCAGAGATATTTTCCATTGCCCTTCTTAAACTGAAGGACTTCTTGCTGAGTCAACCGTTAGACCAAAAAGCGCCCTTGCGCACCCTTAGGACGCAGAACATTTTTAGGCCCAATAACCACAAGCAAGCGGTCATAGTCCGGTGGATTACCACAGTCGACCGTTGTACTTTTGCCACCATGGTACTTCACTTGAACCTTCTCGCCGGAGATATATCCATCATACCCCTTTTCGCGAGCGGACTTCGTCAGTGCCATGTCGAAGGCGTCGTGGCATAGGAACTCTCCAATGTCTCCAAGGAATCGATCTGTACGAGCAACACCAACCCGCTTCTGTTCTTCAACCGCGGTGAAGAACTGAGTGATGGCATTACGTTGAGCATCGTTCATGTTAAGCGCATTCTCTACGACCGCAAAAACTCCTCGACCGCTCTCTTGCCTCCCGTCAGCACCGGAACTCCGTCGCCAACCAAGACACTGTCGAATCGATATTTGAGCAGGACGCGGATTCCATCGCGGGCCTCGGCCGGATCTTTGTATTTCTCGGGTGGCATGAGATTTAGCTTGCCGGACGGTTTTCCGATCAAGGCGTCCCCCAGAATCAGGACCCCCTTGCCGCGATCAAGAAAGAGGGCCGATTCTCCCGGCGACTTGCCGTCCGGGATATGGACCGCCTTGACGCCGCCGGGAAGAAGATCGCCGTCTTTGAAGGTGCGGTCTATTTTTATTTCCATGAGCGGGGCATCCGCCTCCGGAGCCAGGACGATCGTCTTGAACTGTTTTCGAAAAGCCTCGGCCTCGCGAACGTGATCGCGGTTGGTCAGAACGATGCACGTGATCGGTTCCTGCGTTTTCAACCAGGTCCCAACTTCCGCAGACAGCGGCGGCGGATCGATCATCACCCGCTCGGCTCCCGAAATAATAAGATGGCCGTTGAAGTCGTAGCCCTTTTCCTGCGAGAACCAGGACCACTGATAAATGCCGGGAAGTATCTCTTTCATATCGAATCCTCCCTAACGCATTACAATCGGCGGGTCCTGTCCTGCGACAGCCCCATCCGTCCTCACTCTGCATGCTCCGAAGATCGATTCGTGGAACCTCACGAAAGAGCCCTTGGCTTTTCCATTGCGGGCGGATGGGGCGCCCCGTCTCCGGCCACCCGCCGATTGGCACTGGGCCCAAGAGGCGACTCTGATTTCGTTTGGGCTCCCGGCTTGGCGAAGGACGCGGCCCGCCAGGGTCAATTTTCGGCAGAGCATCTTCGGAAAATTGAGCGGCCGAGCCTTAGCCGGGTCAAACGAAAGCCGCCGGAGCCGAAGGGCTCAGCGCCAGACGGCGCTTACCCACATCGGCCATATCCCACCATTATAAAACCGTCAACCCGGAGGGGTGTCGAGAAGCAGCTTTTATCTTTTCAGCAGCCGGCCCAACGATATGCCCGACCAGATCATGCTCGCCGGCCTGGGTAATCTCGACCTTCACCATGTCCCCGGCGGAGGCGGCGCCGTCGTTGATATAAACCACGCCGTCGATCTCGGGCGCCTGGCCTTCGGTGCGGCCTTCGAGCAGCAAATCCGTCTCGCGGGACGGGCCGTCCACCAACACTTCCTGAACGGTTCCGATCATCGTCGCATGTTTTTCACGGACGATCCCGGACTGGAGGGCCAGTAGCTTTTCCTGCCGCTCGGCCTTCACCCCGGCCGGAACGGAATCGCCCAAGGGATGGGCCGACGTGCCGTCTTCTTGAGAATACGTGAAGACGCCCAGCCGGTCGAAGCGGACCTCCCGTATGAGATCGGTGATCTCCTCGAATTGCGCTTCGGTCTCTCCCGGAAAACCGACGATGAAGGTCGAGCGCAGCGTCACGCCCGGAACCTTCTCCCGGATGCGCGTCAGGAGGCTGCGGATCATCCGGCTTGATCCCTTTCGGTTCATCTTGCGGAGGATGGCGTCGTTGATGTGCTGCAGCGGCAGATCGACGTAGTTGCAGATCTTGGGTTCCTCCGCCATGAAATCCAAAAGCTCATCCGTGAGATCGGTCGGATAGGTGTAGAACAGCCGGATCCGGCGGATACCGTCCACGCCGGCCAAGGGCCGCAGCAGCCCCATCAGCCCCCTCTTCTCGCGACGGTCCCAGCCGAAGCTGGTGAGCGATTGAGCGATCAGGTTGAGCTCCACGACGCCGCGCTCGGCCAGCGAACGGGCTTCGATGAGAATGTCTTCGACCGCGCGGCTCACCAGGTCGCCGCGGAAATTCGGGATGGCGCAGAACGAGCAGCGGTAGTTGCAGCCCTCCGAGACTTTCAGGTAGGCCCAGTGGCGCGGGCTCAACGTGAGCCTGGGCGTCGCGGCGTCGTAAAGCGCCGTGGGCGAGGCGGTCCAAATATGTTCCTTGCGCCCGCGTCGGCCCCGGGCCAGGAGCGTCCGGCAGATGCCGGCGATCTTCGGGAAATCGCCCGTGCCGACCACCGCGTCCAATTCGGGCAGCTCGGCCATCAATTCTTTGGGATAGCGGTGGGCCAGACAGCCGGCCGCGATGAGAACACGGCAGGCGCCGGATTTTTTATAGCGGCCGAACTCGATGATCGCGTCGATCGACTCCTGTTTGGCGGCGTCGATGAAGCCGCAGGTGTTGATGACGATCACCTCGGCCTGCTCCGTTTCCGGGGTCAGCTCGAAGCCGTCTTGAGATAGCGTTCCGAGCATCACCTCGGAGTCCACCTGGTTCTTCGGACAGCCCAGATTGACCAGGCCGACTTTCACTTTATGAAACGCGTTCATGGTATACAAGATTCTCTGTCTCGATTCAATTTTTGCGGAACCTTACTCCGCCGGAAGGCTCCCTTTAAACACACTCAGGCCCTTTGTGGTCCCGAACCATCGACGACCCTTTGGGTCGAACAGGATGGAGAAAACATAGTCGTCCATCAGTCCCTTGGAGCGGTTGATCGTCCTCCAGCGCGTCCCGTCGAACCAGCTGGCGCCGCCGTTCGTCCCGGCCCAGACGTGTCCCTCCCGGTCCGAAGCCATCGTGAAGACGAAGTCGCCTCCCAGTCCGTCTTTCGCGGTGTAATTCGTCCATGCGGCGCCGTCGAAGCGCGCCACACCGCCGCCCCAGGTCCCGAACCATCTTCGATTCCGATCGTCGACCAGGGAGGAAATGATAAAATCGGGATTGGGGCCGGCATTCTGCTTTCCCATCTTCAAGTGGTGTTCCAGAATCGAGGACCCGTAGCCGCCTCCGGCCCCTTCCTCCGTCGCCTCCGGGTCCGGGAACGGAGAGGCCGGCCGGGCGCCCGCGGGACTCTCCCCGATTTCTCCGCCGACGCCGTCCTTATGCGAATAGGTCTTCCAGGATTTCCCGTCGAAGCGGCTGATTCCGGCCTCGGTGCCGAACCAGAAGACGCCGTCGCGGTCATACGCGATCGAGTAGACCCACTTGTCGGGCAGCCCGTCGGCCACGCGATAGGTCCGGAAGCGCTCCCCCTCCAACACGCTCACCCCGTTCCAGGTGGCCACCCACATTTTCCCGTCGCGGTCGTACTTGATGTCGTAGACCCAGTTGTCCCCCAGGCCGTCGTCCGTTGAAAAACGCTTCCAGGCGTGTCCGTCGTAGCGCGAAAGCCCTCCGCCGTAGGTTCCCACCCATTTATTCCCCTTGGGATCCACGGAAAGGATGTAGACCGCGCGGGCGATGAAGCCGCCTTCCGTGTTGGCCGGCGTGAAGATCTCGTACTCCTTCTTCCGCGGGTTGAAGCGGATGATCCCCTTCATCGTGCCCAGCCAGAGATCGTCGCCGTCCATGGCCATGGTGCGGACGGGATCGTCGTGGGTGTTGAAGGCCGCCCAGGAAATCGGACCGTAGGGGGGCGTTTCGGCCACGATGTCGGGCTCGGGAGGCGGGCGTCTCAGCGCGCAGGACGAGAAGACTAGGGCCGATCCGGCCAGGACCACCGCCACAAAGAACCGAAGGGGCGCGTTTGTTTTCCGTCGTGTTGATTTCATAAAGACGTTCATGATAGCATAAATCGGATCCTATCGGCAAAGTAGATTTTAGTCCGACGCATTGTATAAGGTCCCGTTCCAAACACGGGCGGGTGGCAGGACCCGCCCGTCTTGACATCTTGTTGAACAAATGACGAATTCATCCGATCCCAAAAACGTCCGCGACGTCGTCATCATCGGCTCCGGCCCGGCCGGCCTGACGGCCGCGCTCTATGCCGCGCGGGCCGACTTAAAACCGCTCCTGATCGAGGGAACCCAGGCGGGCGGCCAGCTCATGATCACGACGGACGTCGAGAACTATCCCGGATTCCCGGAAGGGATCCTGGGGCCGGAGCTCATGAAGCAGATGCGGACCCAGGCCGAGCGCTTCGGGACGGAATTGATCCGGGGGGACATCACGGCGGTCGATCTCAAAAAGACCCCGTTTCACCTGACGGCCGAGGAGGGGACCTATTCGACCCGCTCGCTGATCATCGCCTCCGGCGCCTCCGCCAAGCTGCTGGGCCTTCCCTCCGAGCGGCGGCTGATGGGCCGCGGGGTGTCGGCCTGCGCCACCTGCGACGGATTTTTCTTCCGGGGCAAGGAGGTGATCGTCATCGGCGGCGGAGACACCGCGATGGAAGAGGCCACCTTCCTCACCAAGTTTGCATCCAAGGTCACGATCGTCCATCGCCGGGACAGATTCCGCTGCTCCAAAATCATGGAGGGCCGCGCCAGGACCCATCGGCAAATCGGGATCATCTGGGACACCGTGGTCGAGGAAATTTTGGGCGATCCGGTCGTCACCGGCGCGCGTCTTAAGAACGTGAAGACCGGAAACGTGACCGAGATGAAAATCGACGGCGTGTTCGTGGCGATCGGGCATGAGCCCAATACAAAGCTTTTCGCCGGTCAACTAAACATGGACGAGCGGGGCTACATCGTCACGAAGAAAGAGACGACCGAGACCTCGCTGCCGGGCGTGTTCGCGGCGGGGGACGTTCAAGACCCCCGCTACCGCCAGGCCGTCACGGCGGCCGGAACCGGCTGCATGGCCGCCATGGACGCCGAAAAATATCTTGAGAGCCTTCCTTAAAGCGCCGGCCCTCTCCGTCTTGATTTTCCTGACCTCCGCCTGCGCGGCGGCGCCTCCCCCTCCCCCGTCCGATCCCGAAACGGCGTGTTATCATCCCCACTGGACCATCCCGCTCGATTTCAACAAGGTACGACGCGCGGCCCAGCGGACCTTCATCCAGCACACCGGGTCGTCGCGGTATCTGACGATCTTCTCCCCCGGACCCTTCGAGCGGTCTTACTATTTCGTCATGTCGCCCGATCCGAGCGAGGCCTCCATCGAACAGAGCGAGCACAAGGGCGTGATGCTGGATACAGACGGCAAAGGGAGACCCGATTGCTTTATCCTGGGAGGCGGAACGCTTCCGGACGCGAAGGGAGAGCCCGTGCCCTATAATTTCTTCGCGATCGACCGGGACGGAAACGGGCGGATCGAGGCCTTTATCAGCGAGGACCTCGATCTCGACGGCGACCACGTGATGGATCAATACGTCCGGGCGCTCATGACGGATCCGGACCCGGAGGGCCATTTCCGGCGGGGGACTTATCAATCCGACGGCGCGTCCACGCCCATTCCGAAAGCGGGTTTTGACTTTCTACTCAAAAAACCGCTCTACGACGAGCCGGTGCCCTTCGCCGACAACGAAGCGACCCAGATGACACTGTTTGCGGAGTTGGAGAAAATTTGGAAGGAACTTCAAGGTTACAAGTAGGCGCAGGCCCCTATGCCCGTCCATGTCCAGGGCGGCGGTTCAAAAACAAACGGCATTGTGCTAATATCCTTGAAACTTCACGGGCGCGGGAATGAGATTGGATGAAGGACAGATTGAGGTCGTAGACGATGCCATGGCGGAGATCCTGCGCCGGAAAGAGCCGTGGGAGCGGATCGCCATCGGCTTTGGTCTTTGGACCGGAGCCCGGAAGATGCTGACGTCGTACCTGGCCGCTTCTCATCCGGATTGGACGGAGGAACAGATCCGGCGAGAGGTCGCCCGAAGGATGTCCCGTGGAACCGCATGAACTCCTGCATGCGGTGGTGGAGGTTCTGGAACGGCTGCGTATCCCCTACCTTGTAACGGGGTCCATCGCCTCCATGGCTTACGGCGAACCCCGTCTGACCAACGACATCGACATTGTCGCCGGGATTCAACCGGGGCAGGTCGGCGATCTCCTTGCGGCCTTTCCCGCCCCCGAATATTATTTGAGCGAAGAAATGATCCGGGAGGCTCTTCGGCGGTCCGGGCAATTCAACATCATCCACCCGGCGTCCGGCTTAAAAGTTGATCTCATCCTGCGTCGCGACACCCCTTTTGATCGGAGTCGCTTTACGCGGAAGAAAAGACTACGGCCGGCCAAGGATTATGAAGCCGATTTTGCCGCCCCGGAAGATGTGATCCTGAAAAAAATGGAGTTTTACAAAGAAGGGGGTTCCGAGAAACATCTCCGCGATATCACCGGCATTATGAGAATTAGCGGCGACGAGGTGGATTGCGGTTACATCACCGACTGGGCGGAACGCTTGGGCGTGACGGAAATCTGGAACGCCATCCTCAAGCGCCTCAAACACTGAGCCGCCCCGTTTTTGCGGGAGTCTTCGGTGTCGGTGTGGCGGGTCAAGCCATAGATGAACGTTCGCTGTTCCCTTTTTTCACGCGCTGGTGTATAGTGCGACTCGGCGGGAAGCAAGCCGCGATCTCTTCACCCTAAACGTCGAAGAAGGGAAGACCATGAGCAAGGGAATGGACAGTAAAAAGCAAACCAAGAAAGCGCCGGCGAGGACCATGAAAGAAAAAAGAGCCGCGAAGAAAGCCAAAAAGGAAGCCAATCGTTCCTGGAAATAAAACGGCCCGGGTCTTTTAACCGCCTTTAAGCCCTTCCCCTCCCCGCGCGCGAGTGAAACCCTGAGCTTAAGTCGAAGGGCCGGAGGGGAGCTTAATGTTTTTTCAGGTCCGACCGGGCTTTCGACCTATCGTCGATCTATCCTATCCGAGTGGTTTTCATCCATCGACCAATTCGCCGGGTTGCCTTGGATGTATTCGCGAGTGCGATTCAACTCGTCATCATTCCGGATAATGTGTTCGTAATAATTCCGTTGCCAAAACGGTTGTCCTGAACAGGACAACAGACGGTTGACCCGTATGGCCGACATCGATTTGAACGTGCGCACAACATCCCCCAGTGTAGGGGCGCTGCTTGCTGCGCCCTGTTTATCGGGCAGGGCAAGCCCTGCCCCTACAAGCGCAAGGATCCCATGTACATGGTTGGGCATGAGGGCAAACGCGTCCAATTCAACCGATGGAAACCTTGCAGGGAGATCTTTCCACACGCGTTCAACGATCCTTCCCGCGTCATTCAAAACCATCCGGCCATCGAATATATCACCGAACAAGCATTCCCGGTTCTTCACACAGACCGTCACAAAATACGCTCCCGTCCGACTGTATTCATAGCCCTTCAAACGGATGGATCGCCGATGATGAATCTCGGGCATGTACCGGCTTTTCATCATGCCTCCTCACCCTCACCCCCCCCGCGCGCGAAGCCTGAGGGGAGCAAAGAACCTTTTTCTTAAAACACTTTTTTCGACCTCAAAAAGAGACTTCTAAGATCAAAAAACGCCCTTTATTTTCCAGAATCTCTTTGCCTTCCAGAACGTTACTCAGGTACTACCTGATCACGGTTATTCCCATACGCCAAACCTTTGCTCACACTTGCCACAAAGCATCCTGGATTTCCAACCATCCTGAACGCGCAGATTTGGCGCGTCCGATAGCCGGATATAACCGGTGGCAGACGTATCTCGAAGCCATTGGAAGACGAAACTCGGGACAATGTGACTTGCCCGGAGGTCGGAAGATTCTCCGCATAAGGCACATTCAACAAACTTGAGATCATCCACATACATACAATGGAAATGGGGACGGATTTATTTTTAATGCTTTAGGAAAGATGTACAATTCACTGCGGAGCATGGGGCCTCGATTTTCCCTCCGGCGGATGTCGTCGCGTGCAAGAATCATGGACGGTGGGGACGGCCCCTGCCCGTCCGGCAGGCGGGCGCGCCGGAGGAATGTTAGGGCGGATTATATCGGTTCAGGTGAAACGAGTCAATAAGGCGTAAGGGATAAGGAGTGAGGGGAGGATGGCAAGCGGTTTACTTCCGCTCCTTTCCGTCCGATTCTTTTTCCAACTCTTCAATCGTCGGCAATTGGCCCATGATCTGCTTCGGCAGAGAGTAAGTCAGCTGATAAATGGAATTTGTGCAAGCGCCTCTTGCACAAAGGGGAAGAATTATTTCGTTACTTCAGCGCGACTTCAAGCGGCTTCTTGCTCAGCTTGCTGACCCTGAGCACGGAGAAGCCCAAAATATTTCCTGCCTGATCCACTTTTTCCATCACCTGATCATTCTCCGTCTCACGGAAATAGCCTTCCTTCTGCTCAAAAATCACCTCGAGATAATCCCCTTCCGGGTCATACCACAGTTTCACGACTTTCTTGGCCATATCACGTCTCCCTTCTTGATCGTATCCGTCAAGTGGACTGGACATTATACAACGGTAGGGGCTTGATTAATCAAGCCCCTACAATTTCACCCTCTACCTCTCTCTCTATCTATATATAATGATGCAAATCGAATATATTCGTCGCGGCGGAGAATACAATTCAGTTGGGGGGAATCTTTCTTAATAATTAAAAGATTGCGCAAGACTCGTATTCGTGTATGGTTCAAGTCGTCGCGGGACGACGAAGGGCCAATACTTTTTTCATCTCGGCCGCCGACTTGGTGTTGAAGACGGCCTCGCGTGTGAGCCAGCCTTTGCGGGCGATCCCGACGCCGTAGCGGACGTCCCCGATGCCCTCGACGCTGTGCGCATCCGGATTGATGCTGACGGGCACGCCCAGCTCCACGGCCGTAGGGCAGACCCGCCAGTCAAGATCGAGCCGCAGCGGGTTCGCGTTGAGCTCGATCGCCACGCCGTGATCGCCCGCGGCCTGAAGGACCTTCCGCAGGTCCACCGGATAGGCTTCGCGCGTGAGGAGCAGTCGCCCGGTGGGATGCGCGAGGATCGTGACGTAGGGGTTTTGGAGCGCCTTGACGATACGGTCCGTCATCCCGGCCTCGGTCATCTTGAACTTGCTGTGGATCGAGACGACCACGAAATCGAAACTCGCCAGGACGTCATCGGGATAATCGAGCGAGCCGTCCGGAAGGATGTCGCACTCGGTGCCCTTGAAGATCGTGATGTCCTTGTATTTTTTCCGGAGCGCGTCGATCTTCTCCTGCTGCTCCCTCACCCGTTCGATCTCGAGCCCGTGGGCGTATTGCGCCGAGCGGGAATGATCCGAAATGCCGATGTACTCGTAGCCCGCCGCGCGCGCCGTCTCGACCATCGCCTCCAGCGTGGCGCTGCCGTCGGAATAGACCGTGTGGTTGTGAAAGATGCCCTTGATGTCCTTCTCCTCGATCAGCTTCGGAAGCCTCCCGGCCTCGGCCGCCGCGATCTCGCCCATGTCCTCACGCAGCTCCGGAGGAATGTAGGCGAGACCGAGTTTCGAGAAGATCTCCTCTTCGTTCTTGCAGGGAATGAGTTTTTCTCCTTGAAATAGCCCGTACTCGTTCATCTTGAAGCCCAGACGCTGCGCGCGCCCGCGCATCGCGACGTTGTGCTCCTTGCTCCCGGTGAAATGGTGCAGCGCGTAGGGAAATTCGGCGTCCGAGACGACGCGGAGATCGACGTTGATGCCGGACTTGAGACGGACGGAGGACTTGGTCTCGCCCTTGGCGATCACTTCTTCCACTTCCGGAAGCGTCGTGAAGGCTTCCATCACGGAACCGGAAGACTCCGCGCTCACGAGCAGGTCTATATCCTTCACGACCTCTTTTCTCCGCCGCAGGCTGCCGGCGATCGCGATCCGCCGGACCGTCTTGTGAACCTTCAAGGCATCGTAGAGTTTTTCGGCCTCGGCCGCCGCAACAGGATAATGGAATTGTCCCTTCTGCTTTCTCACGTACTGGATGCCCTGAAGGATCTTTTCCTGCATCCGCGGTCCGAAGCCCTCCAGTTTCAAGAGCCGGTTCTCGTTGCAGGCGTACTCCAGCTCACCGATCGTCGAGATCCCGAGTTGGTCGTGAATCAGACTCGCGCGCTTGGGGCCCAGGCCCGGAATTCGGATCATCTCAAGCAGTCCGGCCGGGACCGCGGCCTTCAGCTCCTCGTAATAGGCCAATTTCCCCGTCGTCACCAATTCGCTGATTTTTTCAAACAGCGCCGCG
The DNA here is from genome assembly GCA_035517655.1 of Nitrospiria bacterium. NCBI lineage: Bacteria > Pseudomonadati > Nitrospirota > Nitrospiria > Nitrospiria bacterium. The sequence goes on from DATIYJ010000030.1 coordinate 30,342, forward strand.
CCGATCCCCTTCACCTCCTTGAGCGCGCCGGAGCGGACGGCCTCATCGAGATCCATATCGAGCGCGGCGATCGTGCGGGACGCGTTGGCGTAGGCGCGGGACTTGAACGGGTTCTCGCCCTTCAGCTCCAGCAGCGTGGCGATCTCATCTAAAATCTCGGAGACTTCCTGCTTCGTCATCGAATCCTTCTCGCAACTTGTGGTGGCAGCTTGGCCAAGACCGTAAACCGCGACTCGGTTGAGATTTGGGCACCGCCTTGGCGAAGGACGCGGCCCGCCAGGGCCAATTTTCCGCAGAGCCCCTTCGGAAAATTGAGCGGACGAGCCTTAGCCGGGTCAAATCTCAGCCGTTGAGCGGACGAGGACTTGGCCAAGCCGCCACCTTAAATTTCACGCCGTAAATGGCATCAGTGCCTTTGCATTTCTCTGAAGGCCCGCGCGCTTGGGACGGAGCAGCGGCGTGTCGCGGAAGGCGGCGCGGAATTCCTCGTCCGATTTTAAAGCCAGCACCTTCTCCAGGTCCAGCCAGGGCCCGGCGCCGTGATCGGGCCGGAATTCTTCGACCGCGGTCGGCTTTGAACGCGCGTTATAAGGGCAGACCTCCTGACAAATGTCGCAGCCGAAGACCCAGCCGTTTAATTTTGGGATCAACGCATCCGGAATTTCAACTTTGTTCTCGATCGTGAGATACGAGATGCAACGGTTCGCATCAAGATGGTACGGGGCGACGAGCGCGCCGGTGGGACAGGCGTCAAGACACAGTCGGCAGCTTCCGCATTCGGAGGTCCGGGCCGGGCCCGGCTCCAACGCCAGCGTCGTCAGGATCACGGATAGGAAAACCCACGAGCCGAATTCCTCCGTGATGAGCAGCGTGTTCTTCCCGATGAAGCCGATCCCGGCCTGCCGCGCGAAGGCCTTCTCCAAAACCGGTCCGTGATCGACATAACTCCGGCAGTCCGTCTGCGCGCCGGACGCCTCGCGGATAAAAACCTCCAATTGCGACAGCCGCGCTTCGATAAGATCATGGTAATCCCCGCCCCAGGCGTAACGCGAGACGCGGCCCATGCTCGGGGCGCGGCGCCCTGCCCGTCCGGCAGGCGGGGCCGTCACCCGACCCGGATCGGAAGGCCGTTCCTGCGCGTAATTCACGGCCAGCACGATCACGCTTTGGGCGCCGGGAAGAAGGGCCCGCGGCCTCGACCGGCGACGCGGATCGCGCGCCATGTATCCCATTCCGCCATGCCGCCCTTCGGCCAGCCATCGCGAAAGCGCCTCGTCGTCCTCATCCAGATCACCGGCCGAGGCGATTCCGACGGCGTCGAAACCCAGGGCCCGCGCCCGGTCAAGGACCTTCTGAGTCAGGGAAGACGGCATGCCTAACTCCGCTCTTATCTACCGACAGGAACCGGGGGAGGGGAAAACAACCGTTCAGTTGGTTTGAGCCGAAGCTCCATAGCCTCGGGCTTTTTTCCGGAGCGACTCGAGGAGCTCGAAGGGCACGTGAAGTTTGCCCAGGCCGACACCCAGATCGATTCCCGGCTTGTGGGCCCCGTGGAAATCGGATCCGCCCGACGGCAGCAGGCGGTACTTCCCGGCCAGCTCGCGGTAATAACGGCTCTGCTCCTCGGAATAGGTGCTGTAGATCACCTCCATCCCGTCCAGACCCGTTTCCGACAGCGTGTCCAGCAAGGGCTCCAGAAGGGGCGAGGGCTCCTTGAACAAGGTGAACGGATGCGCCAAAACGGCGACGCCGCCGGCCTCATGAATCGCGGCGATGGCGTCCTGAGGGCTGAAGCGAAATTTTTCGACGTATCCCGGCGCGCCCTTTTTCAAATACCGCTCGAAGGCCTCCGGCGTCGACGAGACGTATCCCTTCTGAATCAACACCTTGGCAAAATGCGGTCGGCCGACCTGGCCGCCTCCGGAAGCGGCGACCACCTCGTCATAGGTGATCTTCAAACCCAGGGCCTGAAGCTTTTGAACGATCTTCGGGTTCCGCTCCCTCCGGGCCTCCTGGAGACGCCGCAGGCGCCCCCCGAAGCCTTCATTCCGGCGATCGACAAAAAACCCCAGGATGTGCATCGTGCCGTCGGGATGATCGGCGCTCAGTTCCACCGCCGGAATCACCTCGATTCCCAACCGGGCTCCTTCGGCCGCGGCTTCGTCCACACCGTCCACGCAGTCATGGTCCGTCAGGGCCAGGGCGCGAAGTCGTTTCGTCGCCGCGTAGCGGATCAGTTCCACGGGGGTGAAACTGCCGTCCGAAGCCGTGCTGTGGGTATGGAGATCGATCCACCGGTCGTCCGTCACGATCGCGCCCGCTTTTCGAAGGGGGTTTCGGAAGCGCCGGACAGATGTCCCAGTCGTTCAAGAACGGCGATGATCTTCGCCGCCGAGGCCTCGGGGCTTTCTTTGTCCGTTTCGATGACCACGTCGGGACGAGTCGGCTCTTCATACGGATCCGACACCCCGGTAAAGTGAGGAAGGTCGCCGGCCAACGCCTTTTTGTAAAGGCCCTTGACGTCCCGTTGGATCAGGACGTCCATGGAGCATTTGACAAAGACTTCGACGAAGTCCTTGATCTCCTCCCGGGCCTGGTCGCGGCTTTCACGATAGGGAGAGATCGCCGCAACGATCACGATCACGCCGTGCCGGGTCAGGAGTTGGGAGACAAAGGCGATCCGCCGGATGTTGGTGATCCGGTCTTCCCGGCTGTACCCCAGATCCTTGCAAAGATTCAGGCGGATGACATCTCCGTCCAGAATCTCGAGCCGCGTGACGCCCCGCTCCCGAATCTTGTTCCCCACCAAGTGGGCCAGGGTTGTTTTGCCGGCGGAGGGAAGGCCGGTTAACCAAACGGTTACTCCTTTGGATGACATCTCTATTTTTCTCCTGCCGGGTAATGTATCGAATCAGCAAACCCTTGTCAAGGCGGGAAAAATGAAGATTCAACGGATGCATTCAATTTCCGTTTCATGGAATCCGCCGGCCGATCGGGCATGAAACGCGACGCCGAGGTAAACGATATGCCGGAGGCCGGACTCGAACCGGCACAGGCCTTTCAGCCCGAGGGATTTTAAGTCCCTTGTGTCTACCATTCCACCACTCCGGCCGATCTGAGAGGCTTAATTTAAGGGGGAGAGGCGGCGGCTGTCAAGACGCAACCGCGGTTTCCGATTCAGATCCCGTCCCGGACAATCTGATCGATTTGGTCCTGGATCTTCCGGGCCAGATCGCCGTCCTTCGGCGCAAGCTTCTTGGCGTTCCTGAACTCCTGGAGCGCCGCCTCCGGTTCCATATTCAGCCGAAGGTAGCGCGCCGTGTGATAGGTTCCTTCCAAGGTCTTCCCGGTTTGAAGATAAACCTGTCCGAGATGATAATTGGCGAAGGCATGGTCCGGATTCCGCCGTACCGCTTCTTCATAGGCCTGCCGCGCCTCTTCCGGCCGCCCGGCATGCTCCTCGACCATGCCGAGAACAAAATACGCCGACGGAAGCTCCTCGCCCGGTTTCGACTCCTTCAAACTTTCAAGCGCTTCGGCTTTCGCCCGATCGATGTCCTGGCTCTTTAAATACGCCGTCGCCAGATCGGCATGATAAACCGGGTTGGTCGGCGACACGGCCAACGCCGCCCGATATTCGGCGATCGCCTGGGCCACGCGGTCCGTGGTCAAATAAGCCAGGCCGGCCAGGTAATGATGCCGCTCATCCGGAACGGCCCCCGCCGATCGCTCCGGAAACAGTTGAGCGGGATCCTGCCATGTCTCCGTTTTGGCCCGGATGATGGTCTCCACGCGTCCCCAGTCGATGAACTTTCGAGGCGCGGCCAGGACGTGGTCCACCGGGCGCACCATGCGAAGCTCGCTCAGATGGATACGATCATCCAACTCCGGGTGGGTCTCAAGGTAGGCGGGCATCTGGTCCCCTCCGTTGATTCTTTCATAGTCCAACAGGGTTTGAAAAAAATTCAGCATTCCCTTCGGGTCAAATCCGGCCTCTTTGACGTACTCCATCCCGGACGCATCGGCCTCGTCTTCGTTCTCGCGGCTGAAATGAAGCTGGGCGGCGGTATTGGTGGCCAGAGCGATGCTGCTGCCGGCCGCCCGGCCTCTCGAAAAGAGGATGGCCGCAATGGTGGCCAGACTCAGCGCCGAGATCTGGGACTCGTTTTTAAAAAAGTGGTTGTGCATGACGTGGCCGGTTTCATGGGCCAGGACGCCGGCCAGCTCATCCTCCGTGTTTAGTTTGGTCAGAAGCCCGTCAAAGACGAAGATATATCCTCCCGGTATGGCAAACGCGTTGAGTTCAATGTCGTCGAGGACGAAGTAATGAAACGCCTCCGGATCGCCTCCGGCGGCCGCGACCAGGCGGCGGCCCACCTGGTTCACGGCATCCACGACCTCTTGATCTTTGATGAAGCGGTACTGTTTCCGGGCCTCCTTCAGGAATTCTTTTCCAAGTTCCTTGCCGCGGTCCTGCGGAATCTGCGGCTCGGCTTCAGGAGGCGCGGCGGACGGAGGCGGATGCCGCTTCGGGGGCGCGGCGCAGCCCGAGAGCAGGATCGAAACGCTTAACAGAAAACAGGTCGCTTTATTCATCCAGGACATGGCCGATCGCTTGATTTTTAGGGCAAGTCTCCCTCAAATTCCGGCAGAGGGTCCGGGTTTTAAGAAGGGCCGTCTTGTTTCGACTTATCCGGTTTCGGGACCGTAACTCGCGCCGTTGCAATCCAGGCAGATGAAGTCGCCATCGATATTCACGGTCGGTTCCCCGCAAAAAGGACATTCGGGACCCGGTATGGCAGGAGGCAAAATAGGGAGCTCTATCTCATCTTCATCATCCATCGTTATTCCGTACTCCCGGCCAGATCATCAATCAGGATCTTATTCCGGTCATAGCAATTCACGCAGAAATCATCCGAGATCGCGTCCGAGACGGCCCGGCCGTTTCGATCCAGCTTGCCCTCCGCCCTTAACATCGAAAAACAGGCGTCGCAAACCATAAAAGGCCCCCGGGTGGACATCACCGCATGCACCGTGCTTTCTCCTCCGCTGGCTTGGGTCCCGATCATCTCATTTCGGGTGAAGCGTTAGACGAAATAACGTTCCGCATTCTCGATGTATTCATTCAACGCCGGCGTCGAGTCCCGATCGACCAGCGTATCAAACTGGATTCCGGCGATATACGCATCCTTGAACGGCGCGGACCAGCGGACTTGTCCGGATAGGTTCTCCACCGTCAGCTTGCCGTCCTTGTCGAGAAACGACAAAGCCATCTTGACCCGGCTGCCGGGGTTCATTTTCTCGGGTGTATAAAGTTCCAAGCCCCCCCGGCTGATCCCCCCCACATACGCCGCGAAACGGGTGTGATCGTCGACGCAGACGATGTCTCCGACCGACTTGATCGTCACCCGCTTATGCTGACGTTTGTTGGTCATATCGTACGGGATGAGGGTGCAGGCACGACTCTCATTATGACTGAGTGTCTCGAAACCTGTCAAGAAGTAAGTCCTTCCACACGTCAAACCTCGCATGGAATCCGATCGATCGTTTTTCCTTGATGGGGCCGCATCTTGCCTTTTCCACACGAGTCCGGTATCTTATCACCGGCTTTTCCCGTACGGTTGTTGCGGTCCGCCTGAAAAGATCGCCTGGCTTAACCATCGATGGAGGCCGCCATGGATATCGCGCGAAAAACATTTTTTGTGATTTCAACGGAGGATCGGCCGGGACAACTGGCCCGTTTTTCAAAACAGATGTCGGATCATGACATTAATTTGGCGGCCGTCTGGAGTTTCGGGACGGGCCGGGGAAACGCCGAGATCGTCGCCATTCCATGGGACGCCGCCGTCTTCAGAACCGCGGCCAGGGAAGCGGGCTGGGTGTTCCGCGAGGGCAGCTGCTTTCATCTCTCGGGCGAGGATCGGGCCGGCGCGCTGGCCGACACCCTCGACCGGATTGCACAGGAAGGCATCAACCTCCACGCGGTCGATGCGATGGGGTTTGAAGCCCGCTATTCGGCGTTTGTCTGGTGCGACGAGACGGAGGTCGAAAAATTGCGAATGGTGTTAAAGGGATGGTAGGAATTTTTGAATCGGGACGAAGAAGGATTACGGCAAACCTCGTCCCTGGGTTAAGAGCCGGGTCATTCCTTCCACCGTCAGAGGTTTGCTGAACAAATAGCCTTGCATTTGGTCGCAGCCGAGCGAACGCAAAAACCGGAGCTGCTCTTCCGTTTCCACGGCCTCGGCGACCACCTTCAATTTCAAGCTGTGTGCGAGCGTGATAATCGCACTCACAATCGCTTTATCATCCGCATCGGTGGTGACATCGCGCACAAAGGAGCGGTCGATCTTCAAGGTGGTCACCGGAAAGCGCTTAAGATAGCTCAGGGAAGAATAACCGGTTCCAAAATCATCCACCGAAATTTCCATCCCCAGGGCGTTCAGCTGACGCAAGGCCACCGCCGTGGCCTCGGCGTTTCTCATGATAATGCTTTCGGTGAGTTCCAATCCCAGGTATTTCGGATCGAGACCGATTTCGTCAAGCGTCCCGGCAATCGTTTGGGGCAAGTCTTGTCGGTGAAATTGGCTGGCCGAAAGATTGACCGCGACGCGGATGGGCGGAAGACCGGCCGATTGCCACGCCTTGTTTTGAGCGCAGGCGGTTCGCAAGACCCACTCGCCGATCGGTATGATCAGGCCCGTTTCTTCCGCCAGGGGGATGAATTCGGCCGGGGAGACGATCCCAACCTCCGCGCGCTCCCAACGAATCAAGGCCTCCGTGCCGATCACCCGGTCGGTGGTCAGGTCCACGATGGGCTGATAGTGAAGTCGAAATTCCTTCCGTTCCAGGGCACGTCGAAGACTGTTCTCGAGCGCCAGCCGTTCAGAGACCTTCGCATTCAAAGCGGGCGAATAGAGTTGGTAGGTGTTTTTTCCCTGTTCTTTTGCGCGGTACATGGCGGTATCGGCATTTTTAAGAAGGGTTTCATAATCCTTTCCGTCATTGGGATAGACCGCGATTCCGATGCTGGTGGTAATATACAGCTCCCGGCCGTCCAGATTAAACGGGGCCGAGAGGGCCGTGAGTATTTTTTGGGCGATGTTCAGGGTATCCCCGGGTTTTGCGAGATTATCCAGGATCAGCACGAATTCATCGCCGCCGAGCCGGGCCACCGTGTCCCCCTCGCGGATGCAGCCCGTTAATCGTTCCGCAACCGCCTTGAGCAAGCGGTCGCCAAAGGCATGGCCCAGCGTATCATTGATGTTCTTGAAGCGATCCAAATCAAGGAACAGGACCGACACCAGGCGTTTGCTCCATGGGACCCGCGTCAGCGCCTGGGCCAGACGATCGCAGAGAAGGGTGCGATTGGGGAGGTCGGTGAGCGTGTCGAAATTGGCCAAATAGGTTAGTCGTTCTTCCGCTTGCTTCCGTCGGGTGATGTCTCGGAAGCTCCAGACTCTTCCGACGCTCTCCCCTCCGATTCGCTGAGGTTGTGAATAGCGCTCGAAGACCCTTCCATCTTTAAATTCCAGCAGGTCGTAACTTTCCGCTCCCGACTGCGCATACAATTCTCTCACTTTTCTTAAAAACCCCTCCGGGTCTTTGAGTTGATTCAGAACGTGGGCGATGGCTTTTTCATCGTCCCGCGATGCGACAACCGCGGGCGGGATGTTCCACATCTCCACGAACTTTTGATTAAAGCTGACGATCTTTCCTTCGCGATCGACGACCAGAATGCCGTCCGCGGTGGATTCCAGCGTCGCTCGAAGGAGAGAAAGCGATTGGCCCAATTCCTCATCCGCCCGCCGGCGTTCGGTTTCGTCCTTCAACGTTATCACCGTCCCCACGGTCACGCTGTGCTCGCGGATCGGGCTGCTGATGGAGTCGACGGGAAGACGGGTGCCGTCCACGCGCAAAACCGTTTTTTCGGCGACGCGCGGCGGACTGTCCCGTGGAAACTTCTCCACGGCGTCGGCCGGGCGACGCGGTCCCCTTCCGTTGGATTCCTGCAGGATCCGATCGATGGACTGCCCGATAAGCCCCTCCACGGGATAACCCGTCATCTTCGTCACGGCCGGATTGGCAAAGGTGATCCTTCCATCGAGGTCCAAACCGACGATGCCTTCGCCGGCGGAGTTCAACACAAGGTCGGCGCGGGCCCGGGCCCGCTCGCTCACACGCCAACCCACCAATAGCGCCACGCTTTCACACAGGATAAACCCGGCATGGATGACCGCCCATTTCCAGGGATGCATCAGCGCATCATGATGGTTGAATACGGCGGTCGGAACGAACTGACCGGTGAGTCCGTGTTCGACGGCCACAAAGAGGATCGCGAGCAGGTAGGGAATCCAATCCTCGTAGATCGCAATGACGGCCAGCACGACGAAAAAATGAAAATGGGCCTCGATATAACCGCCCGAAAACTGGACGAGGATCGCGGAGGACGTTACGAGACCGATGCTGGCGATCGCAGACCGGTAGCTGCGTTGAATCCGGTTCCAGGTCGCGCCGAGGGCCATGGCGGCGACCACCGCCCCCTCGCTTGCGCTTTGAACGACTCCAAACCCTTCGTACACTCCGAAGACCGCGAGTCCGATGGCGTGAAGGTAGATCAGGATGAGAATTCCACGGTGCCGCACCCTCCATTCCTCTTCGGAGAGCGCCCTTCCCTCCGGAATCATATTCCAAATGATTTCAAGTAACGAACGGTCGTCCGACCGTTTACGTTGGGCCCTGATCTCTTTTGCACTGAATCGCTTCATCATCCGTAGAGGTGGATACCGAGAAAGGTCATCGTAATGAATCGCTTTTTCCCAAACTTCGCACTCGTTTTAATTATAGCCGTTGCATCGGACGGTGATCTGACTAAACCCGTTTTCTACGCCGGTGCGGACCGAAAGGCAAACGATTTCTTGGGGTTTGAATTTGGCCGGAAAAGGTGGAGTACGCCAAGTAATTTGTCCCGGCTTATGCCGGAGCACGACGGCGTGGGGCCATGGGTATCGGCGGGGCCGGTGGGACAAGCGGGCTTGTTCTTGCAAAGGCCGAGGCGGATAATTTTTACTCTAACATGGCATTGGGCCGAACGATGATCTGCTTGCGATCCGCCGTGTTGAATTTGACCTGATCCATCGGGGCGCCAAAGTCCGCCGCGATTTCCTTGACGACCTTTGTAAAGAGCAGGAACCCGGGTTTGCGGATTATAAAATTCAATTTGTGGCTGTTTTTATCCTCTTGATCGCCGAAAAAGATGGTTTGGATATTCGAAAATGCGTCCGGATTTGACGGGTCAACCTGCCTCTCCCTGGGTTCGAAAATGATCACCGGCTTCCCGTCCGTGCGCGTGAATCGTACAATAATTTGCAAATACAAATCGAAGGGCGGATTGAGGCCCGTCTGTCCATATTTTTTATACTTGGTTATTATAAAACCGACATCTTTATCGGCAAGTTTTATATCAAACCCCAGGCCGATCAGCCTGGAGGTCACCATCTCATATATCTTTTCCTGGTTCTTGATCGGTACGACCCGGGCATCCACAACGGTCTTATAATTGATCCCACAACCGGTGAAGAAGACAGGGCTCAGAGCGACTAGGATGTAAAATGGGACTTTTCGACGCTTCAAAATCGGCCCGGAAAGAATGGAGGCGGCGGGCGGGATTGAACCGCCGAATCGCAGTTTTGCAGACTGCTCCCTTAGCCACTTGGGTACGCCGCCTTTTGTTTTTTCTTATATCATACTCCCGCCGAGAGCCGCAAGGGAATTTCGGCCCTACAACGCGTCCAAGTCCAACATCTTCAGCACGCGGGCGGTTTCAGGCGCCACGGATTTTCCGGTTTTCCGTTCCAGATAGCGCAGGTGCTCCGAGAGGAACCGGAGATCCTGAAGCCTGTCCACATCGTACCAGAACGGGAGAAGCGTGAGGTTCAGATCGTTGTTCGCGATCCGCGCGAGGGTCTGCTCCAGAACCCGCTCCGTGCCCCAGTCGATGCCGTCGAAAACCGGCGGGACCGATCCCGAACAGCCGATGAGATAATAGCCTCCGTCGGTACTGGGTCCCAGGACAAGCGGAGGCGTTTGGGAACGCTTCTCGAGCTGTTTAAACGCGTCTTGGATGGAAGCGACGGGAAGCGTCGGAAGATCCGTTCCGACGACCACGGCAGGGTCCAAGCCCAGGCGGAAGGCTTCTGCGATCGCGTTCCGCATGCGATCCCCCAAATTCGACCCTTCTTGATCGATCAATGTCAAGCCGAATCGGTCCGCGAGCCCTTTGAAAAATGGATCTCGCCGCGTCGAATCGCACGCGAGAATACGCTTCACGCCTTTCAATAACGCCGTGGCGTTCAGGGTATCCAGGATCAATGCCTGAGCAACCCGGCCGGCTTGATCCGGCGACAGATCCGGTAGGAGCCTTGTCTTTGTCCGGCCCGGTTTTGGGACCCTCGCGAAAAAGATCAGGGCTTTTTTTGCGGTCGGCACGACGACACCGTAGCATCCGGCCCCTTCAATTGTCAATCGCGCGCGCCGTCGGCTTGACGGTATGAGGGACGCTTATTATAATGGTAAAAATATCTTGACGCGGATGAAACACGACCATGGAATGGCTCAAACATATCGGCTGGATGGCCCTGGCGGTGTTGTGCGCCGTGGCGCTCGCCATTGTCACCGGAATTTTGAACCCCGCCGAAGAGGTGAACGGGCTCTGGCTGGTCGTGGCCGCGGCCTGCTGTTACGTTCTCGCGATCCGATTTTACGGCGGGTTTCTTAAAAAGCGCGTCGCCGACTTGGACGACCGGAGGATCACACCGGCCCACCGTCTCCGCGATGACCAGAACTTTCAACCCACCAACCGGTTCGTTCTGTTCGGCCATCACTTTGCGGCGATCGCCGGGGCCGGCCCCCTCCTCGGTCCGGTTCTGGCGGCTCAATTCGGATACCTGCCCGGTTTTCTCTGGATCGTGATCGGCGCGGTTCTGGCCGGCGCGGTCCAGGATTTCATCATCCTGGTCGCTTCCATGCGACGAAACGGCCGTTCGCTTCCGCAGATCGCCCGGGACGAGATCGGGCCTCTGACCGGAATCGCCACCACGATCGCGGTGCTGTTCATCGTGATCGTCGCGCTCGCCGGACTGGGTCTCGCCGTGGTCAACGCGCTCTATCACAATGCCTGGGGCACCTTCACGCTGGCCATGACGATCCCGGTCGCTTTCCTCATGGGCCACTACCTTCAGCGCTTCCGGCCCGGTCGGGTGGGCGAAGTGTCCGTCATCGGGGTCTCGTTGTTGCTCGGCAGCCTGTTGGCCGGCCGCTGGGTCGCTCATTCCGGCCTTGCGCCGTACTTCAGCCTTGAAAAGGACTCCTTGGTCTGGCTTCTCGCCGGTTACGGTTTCCTGGCCTCGGTTCTTCCCGTTTGGATGCTCCTGGTTCCGCGGGATTATCTCTCCACCTTCATGAAGGTCGGCGTGGTCGGACTTCTCGGCGTCGGCGTGATCCTGATGGCCCCGACGATCCAGATGCCAGCCGTCACGGCCTTCATCCACGGCAACGGCCCGATCATTCCCGGCCCGCTCTTCCCGTTTGTCTTCATCACGATCGCCTGCGGCGCGATCTCCGGTTTTCACGCGCTGGTTTCCTCCGGAACCACGCCCAAGATGCTCCAGTGCGAATCCCACGCGATGATCGGCTACGGGGCGATGCTCATGGAAAGCTTCGTAGGCGTCATGGCTCTGATCGCGGCCACGGTCCTGATCCCCGGCGACTATTTCGCGATCAACACAACGCTCCCGGCCGACGCACTGGCGTCCCTGGGCTATCCGACGGCTCACCTCCAGGAACTCTCCCGGTTGGTCGAGGTGAATGTAGCGGGCCGGCCCGGCGGGGCCGTTTCGCTGGCCGTCGGCATGGCCTCGATCTTCTCCTCGCTTCCCGGAATGAAGGCGTTGATGGCCTACTGGTACCAGTTCGCGCTGCTGTTCGAAGCGCTCTTCATCCTGACCACGATCGATGCCGGAACGCGCATCGCCCGCTATCTGATCCAGGAAACGGGCGGGCGGACCTTCGCGCCGCTCAAAAACCTAAACTGGTGGCCGGGGGTCGTCCTGTCCAGCGGACTGGTGGTCTTCGCCTGGGCCTACCTCATCTCGACCGGAACCATCGGAACGATCTGGCCGATGTTCGGCGCGGCCAACCAGTTGCTGGGCACGCTGGCGCTCTGCGTTGGGACAACGGTGCTGATCAAGATGGGAAAGGCGAACTATCTGTGGGTGACCGTTCTGCCGATGGCCTTCGTCGGGATCATTACCTTGACCGCCAGCTATCAGTTGTTCTTCCTCTACCTGGCCCAGGCCGGTCAGGCCGAGGACGCATCCCGGGCTTTCAGCCTGCGGCTCGACGCGACGTTGGTGGGCATCGTCGCCGGGCTGGCCGTGATCATCCTCGCCGACTCGGCGATCAAATGGTACGGCTACCTCATCCAGAAAAAACCGTACACGACGACCGAAGTGGGCGCGGAAGAATTATCCCGGGCCACCACGCGCCCCGTTTGAAGATAATTCAAACCGTGCCTCACCGGGGCCCGGCCGGAGCGTCCCTCAATCCGCCGATACCGAAATTCTCTTCAATCCAGGACCAGAACGGCGGAAGTTGAACCCGATCCGGTCTCGTGACACCTGATTGCTGCATCCGTTCCAGTTCCTGTCTGGCCAATACATCCATGTGCTCCTGCATCAGGTGCCGGGCCCGATTCCGTTCACCCGCCATGAACAGCGCATAGACCCGATAGCGGAAGGCCTCTTCCCGGAGTTCCGGGGATTCTTCCGCCCGGTGCAGAGATTCTGCGGCGCCGGCATAATCGCGTTCGGATAACCGCCGGAGTCCCACGTGAAACTGAACGTCCGGCCAGGATCGTTGGTCTGCGCTCATTTGCTCCACAATCCGCTGGGCGTCCGGAGAACTGCCCATCAGCCACAGCGCCGGCGCAGGCAGCGAGGTCCGGGTCAGCAGGTAATGCACCTGCCCAATGGCGGCGTCCGAACTCATCCCTTCCCCGTATAAGAACTCATTGAGGATGCCCTGGACTTCAAAGTAAGACAGCGAGGACTGAAGAATCCGCTCGGGCCACAGTTTTCGAATCAGTGCACTTCGACGGAAGCGTTCCCGCGCGGCGGGCACATCCGTAAGGCTCCGAAACATGAGGTCCTTCTCTCCCCGAGATCGGATCGGCGCCGAGATCCTTTTCGGAAAGTTATCCACCACGGGCGGATGGCCGCTCGTCAGATCGCGGAGGTAATCCGCATCCCCGATGAAAAGCGCGCCGAGCTGCTCCGGCTGCTCGAAACCGAGCGCCGCCAGTTCGGCCGCCACGGTCGGGTTTTTCCACTGTCGCAAAAAAACTTCCTCCGACGCCGGCCCGCGGGCATTTCGGGTTCCCACCAGCATCAGATCGGTGCCCGCGCCGTTCCAGAGCGAACAATCCTCAAACACGTCGCAGAACGCACGGAGGACGGCCTTGGCGGACACCTCGCTCAGCGAGTGAAGCGGAAACCAGTAGGTGACGATTCCCCCTTCGGCCAGCCGGTCTCGGAGAAATCCGAAGTATTCCCGGCTGTAGAGGTTGACCACCCCCTTCACCCCGGGGGGCGGCGGCTCGCCCGTGATCAGGTCAAACCGCCGGTCGGTGGTCTGGAGAAAATACCGTCCGTCCTCCACATGAACCCGGACCCGGGGATCCCGGAGAGGCTGGTCGACCTTGTTCGGATAGACGATGTCGTTCATCTCCATGACATCACGGGAGATATCGACCACATCGATGCTTTCAATGCTCTGGGTATCGGTCAGGGCCCTGGCCGTGTTGCCGACCCCGTAGCTGATCAGAAGCGCGCGCCGGGGATCGGGATGCAACGCGATCGGCCAATAGACAAACAGCTTCATGTATCGCCGGGCTTGATAGACCGTGCTGGACATCGAGTAGGAATTGGTCAGCATGCGGTAATAAAGCGGACGATCCAGAAATCGATGCTCCAGATAAATAACCGTCTCAATCTGCCCTTCCCGGACGGCGGCCACCCTCCCCTTCCCCGGCTGAAGATGCCAGCCGATCGTAATCGAGAGATACCGGCTTTTCATCGACCCGAACGGAAAAAGGAAAAACCCGATGAGAAGTAACGCGGCCGCCGCCATGGCGGCCCGCCGCCGCGGCGGGGATTTCACAAACAGCGCCGCGCCGACGGCTCCGTAGAGCAGCGCCGTCAGGAAAAAGGATTTTTCCATTCCCAGGAGCGGAAGAAGCATGAAACCGGCCGTCAGCGAGCCGATGGCGGACCCCGCGGTGTTCGAGAGGGTCAGGAGACCCGTGGCCTCGGTCTCGGAAAGTGGAATCGTCCGAAGCGCCGCGCCGGTCAATACAAAAAGAATCCCGGACAGCAAGGAGGGCAGAAACATGAGAAGGGTGCCGATCCGCAGCACCCCGACCGGATCACTGACCGGCGCGGGCAGGCCCCGGATGCCCCAGAAAAATGCGGCGTACTCCGCCGTGACCATGAGGCCGGCCGCAAACGCGACCGAGGCGCTGTGACGGTAGGCCTCCGGCTGAAAACGAAGCCACCGCGAAGCGACCAGTCCCCCGGATGCGATACCGGCCAGCACCACCCCCAACATCAGGGCAAATGAAACAGAATGTCCCCGGATGAACAACAGGAGGAAGCGGAACCAGAGGACCTCCAGGGCCAACAGACAGAATCCCGAGAGAAACGCCGCGATCAGCCAGCGCCGATCCGATCGCCCGGCATCTCGGGACGGAATCGGCACCGCAACGGGCGCGGCGGGTTTTTGATATCGCATCGAAAGCCAGACCGCCGCGGCCGCCACAAACAAATTGAGCAGACCGGCTCCGAGGGCCGTCGCCCTGACCCCGAGACGACTCAGAAGATACATTTCCGGCAGGACGGCTCCCCAAACCGCCCCGAGCGTGTTCCATCCATACAGGCGCCCCAGCACGCGTCCAAAATTCAGATCGCGCGCGGAAAGGGTTTTGGCCAGAAGGGGCAGCGTCAGGCCCATCGCGGAGGAGGGGACTAGAAGGAGCGCGAAGGCGATCACGAGACGAATCGAATTGAGCATCCAGGGGTGGTCCAGCCATGCGCGAAGCGCCGGGGCCAGAGCCGGACCGAAGGCGGGCAGGGCTCGAACCAGCACCACGCCGGAAACCCCGATCATGAGCTCCAGCCCGGCGTAGACGCGAAGGGGATTTCGGACGCGCCCCTGTTCGTAGGAGGCCAGCGCGTTGCCGATCGCCAGCCCGCTCATGAAACCCGACAAAACGAGGCTGGTGGCCCAGACGCTGTTTCCAAGCGCCAGGCCGGCCTGGCGAAACCAGAGCGTTTCAAACATCAGGGCCGAGGCGCCGGATAGGAACGAGATGGTGTACAGAAGTCCGTTCAACGCAATCTTTGATGATCCTTATCTTAACTTATAGATCCACTTCGCCACCCGCGCGCGCTTGACAAGATCGTTGTCCGGGATATACGGCTTGATGTCGATCACGGGCGTGCCGTCGATGGCGTCGAGGCCTTTGACGGTCAGACGGGTCCCGCGTCGTTTTAACAAGCGGCAGATCGTCATCGCGATTGGGTTCGGACGATGCGGGGTGCGGGTCGAGAACATCCCGACCCGCGGCAGGTCCATCCGGCCCTTGGGATGAATCCGAAGGCTCAACCCCCGGGCGCGGGAAAGATGAAACAGGACGATGAGGTGGGAAAAATCCTCCAGGCCCTTCAGCCCCCGGGCCCACTTCCAATCGAGATGAATCTCGGAGACGTCCCGGTCCCAATCCCGGTTCTGGGGCTCCGCGGTCATCGAGCGGACGATGCCGATCGGATGAAAAACAATCCGCCGGCGTTTGGGATGACGATTCGAATAACGCGGGATATCCATTCCGGACATGATGCCCTCTCTTCGGATTCGTTGTGGATCGACGAGGATCCGGTGCGACGGATCTAACCCGGCCCGTCGGGCGTGCGCGCCACCGTCAGGACACAAACCCGCTCGGCCCCGGCCCGCTTCAAGACCCGCGCGCAGTCGTTCACGGTCGCTCCGGTGGTGAGGACGTCGTCGATCAGCACAATCCGCCGTCCTTCGAGGCGTTCGGGGCGCTTGGGGATAAACGCGCGGCGCACGTTGCGCCATCGGTCCTGATGCGAGAGCCCGATTTGGGGCGGCGTCTCGCGGGTTCGTTCAAGGGCGTCGGGAAGCACCGGCAGGCCCGACTCGGCCCGGATGAAATCGCACAACAGAAGCGCCTGGTTAAATTCCCGTTCGCGCAGCCGGGAGGGATGGAGCGGGACCGGCGCTAGAACGTCCGCCTCGGAAAGCCGCTCCATCGCGGGAAGGAGAAGGCCCCCCAACGGCCGGACCAGAAGGGTTTTGCCCCGGTACTTGAAGAGATGGATCGCCTCGGCCAGCACGCCCTCGTACCAGGCCGCCGCGACGGCCCGGTCAAAATGCGGCAATCGCCGGCGGCAGTCGCCGCAGAGATGGCCGGGGCTGTGCGAGAGCGCCGCCTCGGACGCGAAGGGCTTGCCGCACCGGGGGCAGCACGGCCCCTCGATCCGGGAGACCGTGGCCCAGCAGTCCCGGCAAAAACAGGGGTTCGCGTCCCCGCGGAAATAACGTTGACAGATGCGGCACCGGGTGGGAAGGAGCAAGTCCAGCATCAACCCGAGGCCGGAGCGTTTCGTGCCGGTTCTCATTCACCCCTCAACGCGCGAGCGTGGAATAAAGCCGCGACGCGATCAAGATCATGATGAGGAGGACGACGGCCATCACCCCGAAGTCCGCCGCGAGACTGTGCGCGCCGCGCCCCCCTTCGATCATGAGCCGACGAAGGACGTCGACCAGAAACGTGAGCGGGTTGAAGCCCGCGACGCGTTTCAACCAATCCGGCATCATCTCCAGCGGATAGATCGCATTGCTGGCGAAAAACAGCGGCATCGTGAGAACCTGCCCGATCCCCATGAAGCGCTCGCGGGTCTTGACAATGCAGGCGATGATCAGCGAAAAGGTCGAAAAGATCGCCGAGCCCAGGATCACCCCGGACACGACGCCGGCGATCGCAAAGACTTCCCAGCGAATTTCGATCCGGAGCGCCAGGGCCACCAGATAGATGATGACCGCCTGAACGATGCCCCGGAAACCCGCGGAAACCGCCTTTCCGAGAACCAGCGCGCCGCGACTGGACGGCGTCACGAGCAGCTTGTGAACGATCCCCAGATCCCGCTCCCAGATGACCCCGATCCCGTAAAAGATCGCGCTGAACAGCACGCTCTGGGCCAAAATCCCCGGCGTCATGAAGGCGAGATAACTGATATTCCCCGTGGGAATGCCGCGAATCTGGCTGAACACCTGGCCGAAGATGATCAGCCAAAGAACGGGCTGGACCGCGCGCGAAAAAAGCTCGGTCGGGTCCCGAAAGATCTTTCTCAGCTCCGCATCGGCGATGGCGACGGTGTCGTTGGCGAACTTCAACGCGGGCCAACGCTCAGCCCAGCCGACGGGCCGTTCTTCGAGTTTGCTGAACATCCCGGTACGTGCCTCCTTCCTGGATCGTGCCGCCGCAGTAGTGGGCGAACACGTCGTCGAGCGTGGCGTCCGGTCCGACCGCGGCCTTGAGCTTCGAGGGCTCCCCGGTCACGACGATCTCCCCCAGATGAAGAACGGCCAGCTCGTCGCAGAGATGGTCCGCCTCCTCCATGTCATGCGTCGTGATCAGGGCGGTCATCCCGTACTGCTTTCTCAAGGCCTGCAGCCGATCCCACACGGTCCGACGCGCCACCGGATCGAGCCCGATTGTCGGCTCGTCCAGAAACAGAACGGCGGGGCGATGGAGCATCGCCTGGGCAAGTTCCAGGCGTCGGATCATTCCGCCGGAATAGGTTTTGACGAGCTTGTGAGCCACGTCGGTCAGGCCCATGAACTCCAGCGCGTCCCGGATGCGGCCGCGCCGTTCCGCCGCGCCCATCCCGTACAGCCGGGCGGAGAGGGACAGATTCTCATGCCCCGTCAAGGCGCCGTCGGCCGAAAGCATCTGGGGCACGTAGCCGATCCGCTTCCGGATTTCCATCGGCGACCGGACGATGTCGAAGCCGGCGACGGCCGCCGTCCCCGACGTCGGGTCCAGCAGCGTCGTCAGCATCTTGATCATCGTGCTTTTCCCCGCGCCGTTGGGTCCGAGCAGTCCGAAGATCATCCCGTACCGGATCTGAAGGTCGACGCCTTTGACCGCGGCGACCGCGCCGAAGGCTCGCGTCAGCCGGCGGGTTTCCACCGCAAACTCGCCTCCGGATCCTACCGTCGGCATACCGCTTCGCACGTTTTCACACCAAGCTGTCGCGGCGTCACCGGCCTCCCCTCCCGCATCTTAAACGGCGCCTCCCGATCACCACAACTCCAGCTGCGTCCCGGGAGCGAGATGCTCCGCGCGGTAACCGCGCTTTCGGAGATGCCGAGCGAAGTCCGGCGCGCCGTGGACGGTGTAGATTTTGGACGGCCTCGCCCGGTCGACGTACTCGTTCAACTCTTCAAAATCGGCGTGGTCCGACATCGGAATCGCAACGTCCGCCCCGTAGCGCGAAGTCGCCTCGGCGTCCATCGCCCATCCGGTCAGGACCGCCGTCCGGCGGTTGGAAATCTTCTCGGCCATCCGAGTCCGGGCGAGGTAGGGCGGCAACAGAACGACCTTCCCGTGAAGGTTGTCGTTCGAAAACCGCTCGTAGTTTTTAAACGCGACGCCGCAGTTCTCGTAGATTTTGACGATCTCGACCGCCGGTTGGGAAAGGCAGACCGTGTATCCCCGGTCGCCGAGGAGTTTTAAGACCTCCTGGCTTTTGCCCATCGCGTACACGAGGAGGACGGGAATCTTCCGGTCTTCAAACGCGGTCTCGATGAACGCGATCAGCCGCCGTTCCACCTCCTCCGGCGGAGGGAAAACGTACCGCGGTTTTCCGAACGTGCATTCCATGATCAAAATATCGCAGGGCGGAACCTCGGCCGGATCGGCCGTCCGGTTGGGTCGGAGCTTGAAATCCCCCGTGTAGACGATCCGCCGCCCGTTTTGGATCACGATCTGCGCCGCGCCCAGAATATGGCCGGAGGGAAGGAGTTCGATCGTGAAACCGTCCACCGAATGCGGGGTTCGAAACGCAAGCGGAAGCGTCCGGGGTTTGGCGCCGAGCCGTCGGCGGCAGAGCGACCACGTGGCCGGCGTCGCGATGATCCGCTGATGTTTCGCGGTGTGGTCGCCGTGGGCGTGGGAGATGAAACCCAGCGGCCTCGCCTTCGTCGAATCCAGCCACAGATCCGTGCCGATGATCCGTATCCCGCGGTTGAATTCAATCATGAGAGGGCCGCGCACGGCTCCGTCTTGGAGAAAATCATGGATTTCATTGTAGTCGGATCCCCGGGCAATTGCAATCCTTCCCGGCCTTCGTGTTGCTTGGCCAATAACTTTTTGTTATGATGCGGTTCTTATATGAAGACGATTCTCCTATTGACGATCTCCAACATCTTCATGACGATCGCCTGGTACGGCCACCTCAAGTACAGGGACTCCCTGCTTTGGAAGGCCATCCTGATCAGCTGGCTGATCGCTTTTTTTGAATACTGTTTCCAGGTTCCCGCCAACCGCATCGGCTACGGCCAGTTTTCGGCCGCGCAATTAAAAACGATTCAGGAAGTCATCACGCTCGTCGTCTTCTGCGTCTTCTCCGTGGTCTATCTAAAAGAAGGGCTGAAATGGAACTACCTGGTCGGTTTTGTGCTGATCATCGTCGCCGTGTTCATCATCTTCAAAAAATGGTAGGTCCGGTCGACCGAGGGCGCCGGGGGATCGCGGCGCGGCTCGGGCGGGTCCGATGAATCTCTATCTTCGTCTTCTGGCCGTGCTGACGGGGGCGTTTTTCGGCCGGCGGCTCGGCCCGATGGAGGAATCCGTGCTGCACTTTCGGGTCTGGCCGACCGATCTCGACTTAAACGGCCACATGAACAACGGCCGCTATCTGACCCTGATGGACCTGGGGCGGGTGGACCTGATGATCCGGACGGGCCTCGGCCGCGTCGCTTTCAAACGCCGGTGGACTCCGCTGGTCGGCTCGGCCGTGATCCGTTTCCGGCAGTCCTTGGATCCGTTTCAGCGCTACCAAGTGAAGAGCCGGATCCTGTGCTGGGATGATAAGTGGTTCTTCATCGAGCAGCGTTTCACACGGCCGGGCGGATTGATTGCGGTGGGCTTGGTGAAAGGACTGCTGCGCGGCCGCCACGGGAATATCCCGACGGCCGAGGTGCTTCGCGCGGTCGGCGTCGAGGCGGTCTCGCCCGAGATGCCCGAGGCCGTCCGGCTCTGGCGGGCGTCCGAGAGGTCCGCCGGCGACGCGACGAAGCATTGACCGAAGCAAGCCCCGGGATCGCCCGACGACTCACGGTCCTAACAGATCGCCGAGGGACTGAGAACAACACAGATGGACTTTTTCAGCGGCCCGCTAGGCGGTGCCGTATTTGGTTTCGATCCGGACCCCCATCTTCTTCAGAAACTCCGTCGGCAGAACGCCGCCCGCGCAGACGAGGACGGCCTCGTTGGGAAGCTCGATGCTCTCTCCCTGCCGCTCCAGCATCACCTTCTGCGCTTGGATCTCTTTGATGTTCGAGTTCAGGATCACCCGCAATCGCCCCCCGGCCTCGGCCTCCTTGACCTTTTGCCGGTTCTTATCCTTGGCCCTCGAAAACGCGTCTCCGCGGTAGGAAAGCGTCACGGTCGCGCCCGGCTCGGCGGCGATGCTGCAAGCCGCCTCCATCGCCGCGTCCCCGCCGCCCACCACCAGGACGCGCTGACGGCGGTACTGCTCCGGATCGATCAGCCGGTAAACCACCTTGGGGAGTTCCTCCCCGGTCACCTCCAGTTTGCGCGGCGTCCCGCCCCGGCCCACGGCCAACAAAACGGCCCGGGTCTCGTACGATCCCCGTGAGGTTTTGACGACGAATCCCCGGTCCGTTTTCTGGATGTCCTCCATCCGCTCGTTGTACCGGATCCGGACGCCCGTCTTCTTTTCCACGTCGCGCATAAAGTCGAGAAGGCTCTCTTTCCCGATCTCGCGGAACTTGATCGGCCCCACGAGCGGGAGCTTGGCCGGCTGGGTCATGACGATCTTGCCGCGGGGAAAATGCGCGACGCGCCCCCCCAGCGTTTCCTGCTCGATCGTCATGGAACGCAGTTTGTGTTGAAGCGAGGCCAGGGAGGCCGAAAAGCCGGCGGGCCCCGCGCCGATGATCACCACATCCAGCGGGGATCCGGTCGGTTTCAGTTTTCGGATCGCCTCGATGGCCTGGCGGCCCTGCTCGACGGCGTTCCGGATCAGCCCCATCCCTCCGAGCTCGCCCGCGATGAAGATCCCCGGAACGTTGGTCTCGAAGGTGGGGCTGACGTACGGAATGTCCACGCCCCTTTTCTCGGTTCCGAACACGAGTGTAATGGCCTGCACCGGACAGGAAGCCTGACAGGCGCCGTGGCCGATGCAATGCGTGGGATTAATCAGCGCGGACTTCCCACCGATCATGCCCAAAACATCGCCTTCCGGGCAGGCCGCCACGCAGGCGCCGGACCCGATGCAGACATACGGGTCGATGACGGGGTGCAACGAGGGGGGCTCCGTCAGTCCTTCCGCGATCGTCGCCCGGAGTTGCTGAAGATTTTTTTTGTCCCTTCTTTTCTGAAAACGGGCCTGGAGGGTCCAGATCACGACCAGGGCGCCAAAAAGAGCGATCAGATACAGGGCCAAGTTCGATGCACCTCCGTCGGGTTGGCGCCGCCGGCTTTAATCGTCCTTTGAAGACATGCGTTTGCGGATGAACATCCGCCCCAACAGCATCAGCGTCAACGAGAGCGCCAGGGATACCGGAACAAAAAGTCCCGACGCGGCGACGGCGTTCTTGATCCAGCCGAACTCCTCGAGCGCTTTAAAAAGATAGCCCGCCAAACCGGAAAGATAGTAGGCGATCACGATGACCGAAAGACCTTCCACGGTATGTTGCAGGATCGCCTGGCTCTTGGCGGTCTTGTTCATGCTGACCAGGAGACGGAGGTTCTGATCCTCGAGAACCAGGTTCTGCTCCTGCTGCATCAGGTTCACCCGCGTCCGGATGACCGAGATCATGCTCTGGAAGTCGGACTCGATCGCTTCGATTCGCTTCATCAGCTGTTGGTAGCCGTCGGCGATTCCGGAGATGCCTCCCAACACATAATCCGAAAGGGGCAGGAAGGGAGGCAGGGGCCGTTCCTGAAACCCCCGAACGGCGGCATGAACGATCGCGTTGTACGGAACGGAGGCGGACAGCCGGTAGCGCATGGACTCCGCAAACCGGCTGACCTCCATGAAATCGATCGTCAAACGGTTCAGCCACTCCTGCAGGGTCTTGGACTCCGAGGTGCCGAGCTGTTCGGTGATGCGGGCGCGCTGGTCCAGATGCTGCTGCTCCAGTTCGTGAATCCGGTCGACCGCCCGCGTGAATTCCGGAAACGGGAGCAACAGGAGATGGTAGTAGTTCTCGACCGTCACGACGCCGTCGATGACCTTGGCCAGATGACGCAGCAGCGTCTCCGGAGAGGTCGAGCAAATCAGGTACCGCTCCCGATGCGCGTCATCGGGCTTGAAACTCGTGACGACCGAGATCTCCTCGCCGAACACCCGGCTGCCGAAGCGGTGCGGCCCGGGAATCAGATCCCGAATCAGGTCGGGAGACGCCCCGCGCTCCGGGGAAACGACGATATCGAGCGCAGTGACCTGCGTGCCCAGCGGACGGACCGGAAATTGAAAACCGGGAACGGCGAGGGGTCCGAATTCCGGAAGCAGCGACTTGTCGTCCGGAATGTGCCAGGCCTGATAGCTGTAATACTCGGTATGCGCTTCCCAGGCGATCACGAGCCGATCGCCGTCGGCTTCGACCCGAACGCCGTACCCGAACTTCTCGGACACCACCGCATGGGTCTCCGGAATGCGAAGGCCCTGGAGCAGCCGGAGAAATTCCATCCGGCTTTGAGGCCGCTCGACGGGCGGGTTGGTCATGCGATACGAGGCATGATGGATATGCGCCGGGAAGTCCAGCCATTCCTCCAGGTATTTCTTCGGCCATTCATGCAGCCGGTGCAGGACGTCCTTTTCGTTCGGCGGCGTAAGGCTCTCCACAGATTCCTCCTGCCGATCTCATGCGGCCCGGGTTCCCTTTGATCCGGGCCTAAACCTCATTGCGGTTCGCAATCCAGCGCCGGGCCGCGCAGTTCGGTCGTCTTGATGAATTCAATGCCCGGAAGTTGGACGGATTGTTCATCGATGACCAATTTCGGGATGAGAAGGAAAAGATGGTCGCGGTCCGCAACCTCGCCGGAGAAGCCGATCCGGACGTCCGCGGACTTTGCATTGAAGGTAAACGCCGGATCGACGGGGAAAACCGTCTTTCGAACGAGAACGGACCCGTGGGATTCGAGCCGATCAAACGCGATCGGTTTAAATCGCTCCAAGGTGCTTTCATCCATAACGACAAACTCCGATAAGTTCATCTGGACGGGCGGCTCTATCTTGGCGGGAACCGGAGAGAGCGGTTTTTGGACCGAGATATAAACATAGAACTTTCCCGATTCTTCGGTTGTGTGAAACGCAAAGCGCAGACCGTTGCGATCGACGAAAAGATATCCCCCGCGGCCGGCGCAGGGCGTGCTGGCGGGCGCCACCCCGGCGGCCACCGGTTTATAGATGGTGGCCGGATAACAGCCGGCCTGGGCGGCCGTGATTAGAAAAAGGAGCCCGATCAACCCGTTTTTCCGGACCGAAACCACTTGTTCTTTATCTCCATGGCCGCATCTTTCCGGTCAAGCCGGCGCAACGGCGCGCAGTGTTTTAAGGGCTGCGACCCAAACCGCGAAGAGGCCGCGATCTCCCGGCGGGACGGCCGCCCCGATTAGGGCGCGAAGACGGGAGAGACGTCCACGTAGATCTGGACCCTCCGGGCCAGCTCCCCCTCCATCTGAAAAACCGTCATCGCCGGAACCGTCACGCTCCGGGAATCCTGCCGCGTGTAGCGGACATCAAACCGCAAAAGAAGGTCGTCACCCTGCTGCCACTGCCCCGTAATCTCGTGGTGAAGGCTTTCGATGGATGCGAAGAATCCTTCCACGGCGGCCCGGATGGCCGGACGACCGACCACGGGGTCGGCATTTGCGTACCGAAACCACGCGTTTTCCGTCAAGTGAGAGACAAATCCATCGGCGTCTTTCGCATCCACCGCGGCGTACACTCTCCGCGCCCATTCCGACCCGTCACGCATGACCTTCACCTCCCGGGGCTTCGCCATCGGCGCCCGCGCGATTCCACGCCCCGCCCGATCACAATCGCGCTCCCGAAAGACTGTACAGGAGCAAGGCCAACACGATCGCCGTCACGATGATGTAAGTGCGATCGCGTTGCCGTGCAAAGGCAAATACGGAGAACGCAACCCGCGCCACCGGCGTGGCGATCAGCAGCAGAAGCCCCAGCTGGATCAACCCCCGGCTGCGCAACGACAAGGCATCGACCACGATCCCGGCCACGCTGCGAAGATCCGTGGGCTCCCCGCGAAAGATCCGATAGTCGGGAAAAGCGGCGCCGTAACGCGCCAGATAGAGCATTCCTCCCAGCAGGACGATCACGGCGGCAAGAATAACCCCGTCTCTTAAGAGGCGACTCGCGATCATTTCCATCCGGGGTTCGGTCCACGCGGACCCGGGGTTCGGCATTCTAGATCACTCCCTTGAGGCTATTATAAATCATCTCAACCGCCAACAACAGGATGATCACGCTGAAGACGATGCGTAACTGGCGCGTTCTGGCTTTGACCAACTCTTGCGCACCGACCAGCGAGCCGAGCAACGCGCCCAGCATGACCGGCATCGCCAGACCGGGATCGATGTAGCCGCGGTTCAGATAGACGCCCGCGCTGGCGGCCGCGGTGACGCCGATCATAAAGTTGCTCGTCGTGGTGGAAACCTTGAACGGGATGCGCATCGCCTGGTCCATGGCCAGGACCTTGACGGCCCCCGATCCGATCCCAAGCAACCCTGAAATCGTGCCGGCCACGAACATCAGACCGAAACCGAGAGGAACGGCATGGACGTGGTAGGACTTCGGCCCTTCGAACGACGGGTAACTTCCATCCATTTTCAGGCGCGTCGCCAGCGGGTCGGGCCGATCCGGTTCCGGCCGGTCTCGGCGGGGCCGGCTCGACAGATACGACGAGTAGACCAGCACGACCCCGAAGATCATCGCGATCACCGACGTGGACAATCGGGAAGCCACGAGCGCTCCCGCCAGCGCGCCCAAGGTGGTGGCGATCTCAAGGAACATCCCGATCCGCATATTGATGAAGCCTTCCCGAAGGTAGGCCGCGGCGGCCCCCGACGAGGTGGCAATCACGGAGACCAGGGAGGCCCCGATCGCATATCGGATATCCATCCCAAACGCCAGGGTCAGCAGCGGCACAATCACGACCCCGCCGCCCAGGCCCGTCAAGGATCCGAAAAACCCGGCCACGATCGAGCCGAGCCCGACGAGCAGGGTCAGTTCAAGAGTATTCACTCGAAAATGGACTCTCCGTTTAATTGATCGCCTGTTTCCGGATCGCGGCCTTCATCCTCGACACCACCCGGATGAAGAACCCCAAATTTTCGCCCCGCCGAATCGGCGAATTATTCTATCCCAAAAGGGTTGTCCACGACCAGAAGCCAGGTCCCGTCCTTTTGGCGGCGCACCACGTCGGTCGTCTGGCCCGCCAATTCGACCGCCTTCCCGTCGGGACCGGTTCCATGGAGGGTCCATGTTGAAAGCAAGAGCGCGATGTCGTCGGACACAAGGGCCTTGCCGAACCGGAGAACAAACCGGGGCTTTAAGGCCAGAAACCCCTTGAGGGCTTCGCGGATGTTCGCGTGGCCCCGGACGGTTTGGCCCGGTTGGGCCACAAGGACCGCGCCCGGCTCGTAAAGCGCCATGACGGCGTTCAGATCTCCCGCGGAAAAGGTCTCGGCGAACAAGCGATGAACTTCCTCCGGCTTACGGGCTGGAATTTTCGCGCCTCCTTCCTTGGATCGGGCGTACGGACAACGATCCCGTCCTTATCCGACGCCCGGACCGTTATTGCTCGTAATTCTCGACAATTTTCGGCGGCCGAATCGAGGCCTCATCGGGATTTCCCCCGACGTCGCGCAGCGCACGGCGCTGCCGGAGCAGATCCCAGCACTGGTCCAGCTCGACCTCCAGATGACGCAGACGCTGCTTGTCCTTTTCGTCCAGGTTGTTCTTCGAGTAAAGCGCTTCTTCCGTTTCGACAAGTTTCTTGATGTGGTGAAGGACTTTTATGTCTTCCATCGGGAACCTCCTTGTCTGACATTCGGGACGTCGGTCCTGAAACGGCCATGCGATGAACCCGTGCCCCCAAGTGCGACGCTTATTTTCTCAAAACGGCGAAGAAAACTAAAACGCCGAGCAACCAGATGAAGACCGCCACACCGTAAGCGGCGGGATTGTGTAAAAACGCCGCGGCGCGAAGCAGAACCGCCAAGACGCCGACGGCGACAATCCAGGGCCCCTTGAGCGAAGCCTTCGGTTTCATGCCCCGCCGCGATTTCACGTACGGGCCGGCGAACGTACGGGGCCGTTTCTTCCAAGAGCGCCCGCAGGCGCACCGGAAGACCTCAAGAACCCTCCGATCACGATCCGGGGCCCGGAAATCGCCCGTATACAGATAGCATTCTTTGAGCGGAAATTCAACACTTCCGGAAATGGGGCCGGGCGGACGCGCTCATCCTCCGGTGCGTCGGCGGGATGGCGGTTTTTGGATCGAGACATATAAAATCCCGGTTTCGGCTAATCGTTGTAACGCCGGCGAAGCGGAACGGGACTCCTGCGGCGCGGCCGCATCCGGAGGTTCAGCATTTCGACCAGCACCGAGAAGGCCATCGTAAAGTAAATGTAGCCTTTGGGGATGTGCATCTTCAGGCCGTCGCCGATGAGCGCGACGCCGATCAGGAAAAGAAAGCTCAGCGCCAGCATTTTCACCGTGGGGTGTCGGTTCACGAATCGGCCGACGGCGTCCGAAAGCGCCATCATGAAAACCACCGCAAGGACGATCGCCGCCGTCATCACGCCCATCCGTCCGGACATGCCGATCGCGGTGATGACCGAATCAAGGGAAAATACGATGTCGATTAAAATGATCTGAAGGATCACGCTCGCAAAGGCGGCCCTGGCTTTGACCGAAACGCCTCCTTGGTGCCCTTCGAGCTTCTCATGGATCTCTCGGGTGCTCTTCCACAGGAGGAACAGCCCCCCGGCGATCAGGATCAAATCGCGTCCGGAAAGATCTTGATTCCATACAGAGAAGAGCGGCGCGGTAAGGCGCATGAGCCAGACCAGCGAGAAGAGCAACAGAATCCGCATCAGCATCGCCAGGCCGAGCCCGACGATTCTCGCCTCTTTTTGCCGTCGCGCGGGGAGTTTTCCGATGAGGATCGAAATGAAGACGATGTTGTCGATGCCCAGGACGATCTCAAGCGCCGTCAGCGTCGCGAGCGCAATCCAAACCTCGGGATCCGTCATCCAGTCCACGTCGCGCACTCCTTCCCGTTAGGGCCCATTCCGTTTTGAGGAATCATGACGCGTCGCCTCCGCGATGGCGCGGTAGGGAACCGTCCCCTATCGCACCGGCTCTTTAAATTTCTGATCCGTCGGACCCGCGTGCTGGGTGTAGGATGGGGGCTTGCAGAGATTGGGTCGTTGATGGCGGGGAACCGCGATACGGTTGAAACCATCCGGCATGCCGATGGCTTCATCCGCGTGGATGGCTTTGAATCCGACCTCGCGGCGGGGGTGGACAAGCTCGCGTTGGGTTGAAAGGTCGGTGAAAAGCATTTTAGACCGCCACTTGGACCTCGGTCGTCATTTTATTCCGGGTTTCTCTCTTGATCATGTGGATGTACGTTCGAATGGCCTCTTTGATGTTCTCCAGGGCTTCCGGTAATGAGTCGCCCTGACTGACGCATCCCGAAAGCGCCGGGCAGTTCACATGATAGCCGCGCGGGCTTTTGTAGATCACCACGGTGTACTTCACGATTTCCCCAGTGGGTTTGGACATTGGCGACTCCTTTTCTGGTATTTTTGAATACCACCATTGTAACAAACCCCTCCCCTCTACGTCAAACCGAGCCCCCGGGGTCACGATGGATTCGGCGCGGGGGCAGTTGATCGCCGGTCGTTTCAGGGCTTCGGATGATTCTGGAAGAACTCCCAGATGACGTCGTCCGCGTTGATTTTGTTGGTCATCTTCCCCACCAAGCGCCCCCAGCCGTCCACATGGGCCGCAAGGGAGTGATCTCCGGGGCCCGGCGGCTTCGGCTGTGCGGGAGCGCTCATCAAACATCCAAGCAGCATCACGACAACCAGCCAGGCCGCGCCGCCGCGATTTCTCATCCTCATTGTTTATCCGAATCGAACCCCAGATGGAATTTGTGGAGGAAACGATGGACCACGGGTGCAAAAACGAGCCCGACGATAATAATAAAAGCCAACCCGCTAAACAGGGCGTAACACCCTGCGAACAATTTTCCGGAATCGGTTTGAAGCACCGTCAGGGGACCCATGCCGGACAGAATCATCGCGGCATTGGCGAACGCATCGGTCCATGGAAGATTTTCAAAGGCGTGATAACCCACCATCCCAACACCCAAGGACACCGCGATCATCACCAATCCAAGACCGGCGCTCCGGCCTAAACGGGCG
The DNA here is from genome assembly GCA_035517655.1 of Nitrospiria bacterium. Taxonomy (NCBI): domain Bacteria; kingdom Pseudomonadati; phylum Nitrospirota; class Nitrospiria; species Nitrospiria bacterium. The sequence continues at coordinate 59,192 of DATIYJ010000030.1, forward strand.
TAAAAGGCCCGCTTGGGCAATAACGGGGCTTTGCGATGTTCAAACATCATTCCATTCTCACGGTGATCGCCCGACCAGCATCATTGGCCTTCAAACCTAGGTGCGAGACGCATCCTTTGTACGAGAGCCACGAGTCGTTGTCGCATTTCCTCCGCCTGAAGGCAAAAGCTTCCTCCGTGTCCGGCCAAGACCCACTCGAAGCGATGATCGGCCAGACGCGCAAGCGATTGGGCCTGTTCCTCCCAAGAATACCAGCAGGCGTCCCTGAATGCTTCCAGATCATTGCTCTCATGCTCCCACGCCAGGGAGTCGCCCGTAAACAGATAGCATTCCTCGAACAGAAATACAACACTCCCCCGGGTATGGCCGGGCACCGGAACGGCTTTAAGGCCGGGTCGGATCGGCGTCGGTCCCCTTCCTCGAAGAATTTCCGTCGCGAAAGGCGCCGCGCCGCGATCATGCTCGTGAATCCAAACCCGGGCGCCGAATTGTTCGGCATAGCGGGCCGCGTCGGCCACGTCGTCCCGGTGGGTCAGCAGAATATCCCGGATGCCGCCCGCGTCTTCAAACGACGCGACTAATTTACCGAGGTAGCGCGGGGAGTCGACGAGAAAATTCCCTTCAACGCGTCTCACGAAATAGGAGTGCGCGCCCCACGACTCCCGGGCGTTGTAGCCGCAACGAAAAACCCCCGGCGCCAACTCGTGGGGAAAGAGGCCGTCGGGAACGATCCGATGACTTTCGGTGCGCACCGATGCCGTTGGACATACCAACACCGCCCGCCACGCCGCGATCTCCTCTTCTTTAGTAGCGGGCTGTCGGGCAAACACCGACTGTCCATCCCGTTCGACGATGAGGCCGGGCGCGATCGTTTGAGACGCCGTGCAATTTATACACCGGCGATCGACATACCAATCGCCGGGTGCATTGGCAGGATGGCGATCTGTGGCTCGAGACATAGTAAATTTCCATAGCAGGGGCGGGGCCTTGCCTCGCCCATTTCAGGGCGACCCGCCGGGTTGACCCTACAAAAACAACATCAAACAATCATCCCTGCCGCCGCGAGTTCGCGAGTGGATAATTCAGCGATCTCTCATTTCTTATGCTCAACGACAAACGCGTCCTGATTCATAAGTTTAAAGTTCAGAGTGGGCTGACGTGTGGTGACGTCGTAAACACAGAACCATGGATCAAGGTGATATTTCCCATCACCTTCGCCACCATGCCCCGAAATTGAGAGCAAGAATGTTCTCGAATTACTGGACCACTGGATCGCTTCAACGTATTGGTGATCATAACCAGGAGGCTTGGCTAACTGGTTTTCTTTAGCAAAGAGGTTCCACGCCTTGGGACCAATTTGAGCCCCCTTAGCCTCGGCGAAGCTGATGCCTTGACCCCGTTTAAAAAGAACGACTTCTGATTCATCGCTTGTCATATGATCGTTGACAACAAGCCATTGCTCGTCGGGAGAGATTAAAACGTCTGCACCTCGCTCAAATTTATAAAGCAGTTCTCGATCGGATGGTTTATTTTTAGCGGCTAACCAGATTTCGTGTTCATGTTCGTCATTAACGTAATATTCTACCGCCATGTCATGACGCGGTGATTCCTTGCTCCGCTCCAGATGAAGAGATGCAGGCGGTTCCGCGGCAAGACCCGGGGCCGCGACGATTAATCCTATGAGACCTGCTATCAATTTCATTTTTGTGTACAGATCGACCAAGCGTTCATCCCGCGCCGCCGCGAGTTCGCGGGAGGCTTCGGGGGTTTGTCTTTCTCCGTATACTCCTCTTCCCCTGCCGAGTCAACCGATCGTCATCCCTCGGACGAATACGCCGGATCGAAATGCGCCCGGCCGGATTGGAGGGCGCGGA